>NZ_JACAQP010000141.1:0-365 GCF_013387025.1 Pseudomonas reactans
CAAAATCAAAAGAGCGATTGGGTTGAAAAAAAAAGTAAAAGATTTCGAATCATCTTGTTATCCTATAATGAAAACGAACATAAATATTTAAATTTAAATGGAAAAAGAGAGGATAGAGAATCTGTTGATAAGTTTATCTGTATCCGAGGTATCTATTCAGTTTGTACTATAATACCTTGTTTTGACTGTATCGCACTATGTATCATTTGATAACCCCCAAAATCCTCTACCTTTCATTTAAATAGAATTTCAAATGGAGAAATTCCAAAGCTATTTAGGGCTAGATAGATCTCAACAACACTACTTCTTATATCCACTTATATTTCAGGAGTATATTTATGTACTTGCTCATGATCATGGTTTAA
>NZ_JACAQP010000142.1:0-721 GCF_013387025.1 Pseudomonas reactans
GTTCAAGTCCCTCTGGGGGTATACCAAGACCATAGGAATAGGATTTTATCAAAAGTGAAATGGATTTGTCAAGTCCGCCTGGTAGACGAAAGGAAGTTGATTATGGAACGTCTAATTAGGCGTTGGGTCGATGCCCGAGTGGTTAATGGGGACGGACTGTAAATTCGTTGACAATATGTCTACGCTGGTTCAAATCCAGCTCGGCCCAACAATTTGCCAATCGACTATCAGATGGTAGAACCCTCTTGTTCTTAAGAAATACCTGATAAGAGAGAAGAAAAAAGAATCCAAATTTTCTGCTAGATCTCTTCTTATTTCCCTGGGATTGTAGTTCAATAGGCAAGAGCACCGCCCTGTCAAGGCGGATGTTGCGGGTTCGAGCCCCGTCAGTCCCGACGGATCCAATAAGTACATCAATTCACCTCTCCATTTTATGTGAAATGAAAGAAGGGACAGAGAACATAATTTAATTCCCAAGGGGTTTCCCCTCTTTTTTTCAGGATTCTGTCGAAGAAAGAACAAACCCTAAACTAAAATAAAAATAACTAAAATAGTGAAGTTGATAGAATATTCCATCCTTTCTCCCGCGACTCATCTTTCTCATACTTCTTTGTCTTCCAAAGAAAATTGGATCATTCAAATTTACAACCTAATTCCTCTCTTTTTCCACTTCGCTTGTATTGTTTGTTGGGGTTTTGTAGTTAATGGAAACGGACGGGTG
>NZ_JACAQP010000143.1:0-268 GCF_013387025.1 Pseudomonas reactans
GGATTATTTTGAAATTGTCAGTTATTTATATTCATCCATATCGAATTCTCCAAAAACAAAAAAAAAAGAAATACCATTTTGGCTGGCTCATTATCCATCAAATCCTATAGCAATGATGGAATTTCGATTCCATGAATCTTTGACTGGAATCTATGAGATAGGTGGAATAAAAATTTATACTTAACTTAAATTGTCATTTTTAAGAGATGCAAATGGAACGGAATTGAGAAAACAGTCCTAGAAACAGAATTATCCCGCTTAGGCTTAC
>NZ_JACAQP010000144.1:0-465 GCF_013387025.1 Pseudomonas reactans
TACGTTATAAGGAAAGGAAGACAAACTCGTGTTTAGTGAAAAATTGAATAAAATCTTTTTTTTTTTAAGTTAGAAGGAACTGCCTATGAAAAAATAAAAAGTATTGGAATCTACACATTGATTCTTTTTTTTTGAACCGTATGCGTCAAAAGGCGCCTGTACGGTTTCGAAGGGATACAATTTGACCCTAATCAACCGACTTTATCGAGAAAGATTACTTTTTTTAGGGCAAGAGGTTGATAGCGAGATCTCGAATCAACTTATTGGTCTTATGATATATCTCAGTATCGAGGATGATACCAAAGATCTGTATTTGTTTATAAACTCTCCTGGGGGATGGGTAATACCGGGGGTGGCTCTTTATGATACTATGCAATTTGTGCAACCAGATGTACATACAATATGCATGGGATCAGCTGCTTCAATGGGATCTTTTATCCTGGTCGGAGGGGAAATTACCAAACG
>NZ_JACAQP010000145.1:0-329 GCF_013387025.1 Pseudomonas reactans
TGGTGAGGCTTCATAATTTTCGAGATCGGGCACGGCGTCGGGCAAAAGTTGGTCGCGACTTGGGGAATCTCGCACGGGGTGGGCTGGGGACACGGGTCGCTGTGCGAGGAAACAAGCCGGGGAGGGTCGTTCACGGGTCGTTGTGCGAGCAAGCGAGGCGGCGTGCGTGGGGCGAGGCCTTGTTCTCGTGGTCGTTGGGCATCCTTGGCCTGTGTTGGCCTTGCCATGGCCTTGCCTTGGTCGTGCTAGCCTCGCACGCCTTGGTCGCTGGGCACCCGTGTCGGGCACCGATGGAGTGCAGTCCCCATGGTACCCCCTATATATACATA
>NZ_JACAQP010000146.1:0-400 GCF_013387025.1 Pseudomonas reactans
TTGGTCACATTCTATTCATGAAATGGGTTGGATTGCTATTAGTTTGGATACGCAAAAACGGATCTATTCTTAAGTACATTCGATCTAATAAGTCCGTTGTGTCAGAATTGACAAATTCTATGTATATGGCCGTTATCTTTAATCTTTTCTTATTTATTACCTGTTTGTACTATTTAGGTAGAATGCCGTCACCCATTTTTAGTAAGAAACTGAACAAACTCGAGAAAATGAACCAAGAAAACCTTAATAACAATAGGCCGGTTTCTTATATGTATGGAAATCAAGAAAATCGGAATTTAAAAATACTTGAGAAAAATAAAAAAGATGAAGAAAAAGACTTTTCTTTGTTTGAAAAACCTCTTCTGACCTTTTTTTTCGATTATAACCGATGGAATCGTCC
>NZ_JACAQP010000002.1:0-66163 GCF_013387025.1 Pseudomonas reactans
CTACTTCAGACCATCCTTAGGTCCTAGATACACACCATCCTGCTTTGTAGCGTTCCGTTGCGCTTCAAGTATTCCAGGCGAAGACGCCATAGTTCCACAGCGACTGGCCTGCGCAACAAAGAAATTCGACTCAGGGAAGTACTCTTTCGTGAGGGTGATAACTTGCCCCAAGCCCACTGCGTATTGGTCCGGCGACAACGTGTTATCCGACTCACCTTGATGCCACAAAAAATGCGTCACGGTTAGGCCAGACGATTTCACCTCTGCAAGCCTTGCCTTCAACATCTCATTGAGCCTACCGCCTGACTGCCACTGCTTTAACGTCGAACCGCCAACACCTGCCGGGATGAGTATCACATCGTCAGCCAAGTGGTCATTCACCAGCTTGTCGCCGAGGTTGCTCCACACACTTCCAGATACGCCTGTAGCACCTAACAGAGGGTCAGCAGCCAGGTAGTATTTACCTTCGAAGTAATTGAACACTTTCCCGGTAGTGGATTGATGGCGTTCACCGCCGTGGTTGGCCGCATTAGATTGACCAAATACAAAAGCCACAACTGTGTTTCTCGTTATCTGGGGAGCGTCAACTTCCTGCTTATCATGAAAAAAGCTCAGCTGATCATATTCATTTAACAAAAACGGATCCGGAACCGACTTATTAATCGCAGGGATAAACATTCTTTTGATTTCTTTGACCGAAAAGAACAACGCATCTTGATTCGCGACTGACCGCATCCCTATCGCTATAGATACAAATGACAGCAACAGCAGAAAGGCAAGCACCGCAGTAATTTTCAGAGCCCGAAATCCCTTTCTACTACTTCCCTTTTCAACAGACATACGTGCCCCTTATAGAATTCAGTGAATAGTTTACAGCTTGAAACTACTGCGTGCACGGGCAATCCCCATGGGTGGAGACCGCACCTTCCTCAACCATGCCGACGGTTAAAATAGGCCCCCAAGATCTGCTGGCTGCCAGTTCATTATCACAAGCTCTCCACTGACTTGAGCCCGGCCTTGCCGTTGGTTGGTGGTGCTATAGCGGATATCCAGCGTCTCAAAGTGGAAGCCATCAAAAGCCCGCCGGATGTCCGGGTGATCGTTGATGCTCACCATCACCTTCCCCTTGCAGCGCCGCATGAAGTCAGCCATGCGCTCGTAATTCTCAAACGGAAAATCCACGCCATAACCCGCCGTCTGCCAGTAAGGCGGGTCCATGTAATGAAAGGTGTGGGGACGGTCGTAACGCTCAGCGCACTCCAACCAAGGCAGGTTTTCAACGTAGGTGCCGGATAACCGTTGCCACGCGGCGGACAGGTTATCCTCGATCCGCAGCAGGTTAATCGCCGGGCCAGTGGTCGCGGTACCAAACGTCTGCCCCGTCACCTTGCCGGCGAAGGCATGGTGCTGCAGGTAGAAGAATCGTGCGGCACGCTGAATGTCGGTGAGGGTTTCAGGGCGGGTCATCTTCTGCCACTCGAACACCTGGCGAGAGCTGAGCGCCCATTTGAACTGGCGCACGAATTCCTCCAGATGGTTCTGCACGACGCGATATAGCGTCACCAGGTCGCCGTTGATGTCGTTGAGGACTTCAACCGGCGCGGCCTGGGGACGCATGAAGTAGAGCGCGGCGCCGCCGGCAAAGACTTCGACGTAGCATTCGTGGGGAGGGAAGAGAGGGATAAGACGGTCGGCCAGGCGGCGTTTGCCGCCCATCCAAGGAATAATCGGGGTGTACATAAAAGTAAGACCTTTACTGTATGAATAAACAGGTGCTAGGCTCGCCGTGCTTTGTGCACAAGGCAGGAGCCGTGGCTGGACTTGCAGGATTGGTCTGCGGGTTTGGCGAGCCTGACTGGATGTTGGCGCATCCGTCAGGCTCGTTCCTTTTAAAGATATCAAGTCATCATGTGCCCTCAAGGAAGACGCTTATGAACAAAAAGCCCAGCAATTTCAAAAAGGAAATGGTCGCGCTAGTGAGCAAACTACCAAGTGAATGGCTCTTAGCCTTTCTATTGGGGACTCTACCTACTTGGCTTTTCAGTTCTACTGAAAAAGATGTTGATGAAATTGTGCAGGGACTGCTTGCAATCGGCCCACTCATTCAATACTCCGCCTACCTAATTGCACCTTACGCGTTGGTTTTCATTATCAAACACGGGATACGCTTCAGCTCTGACAAAAGCAAAGGCATTTTTAACTTCTTTCACACAATCATTGCAGAAATAGGAACCGGCTTTCTCACTATTACAAGAACTGGTTTAGGAGCAGTGTTAGGGGTTCTAGTATTAGGACTGACTACAGACATCATTACAATCAACAGCCAGCAAGTCATTTCATTGAGCGTAATGATATTTACACTCACTATTGCTAACTGCGCACTCGCTCTCGGGAAGGACACGCTTATCGAGCATACCAACAGGCCTTCTATGATTAACCCTATTAAGCTAAGTCCTAAATTAAAGTGATTACTGAGAACGTTGGAGCGCTATCGTCGAAACGTAAGTTTGACAAGCCTTAAGCGCAATCAGTCCTTGATCACCGGTATCGGTGATCCCGATAATTCGTTGAGCATGCGCTGGGTCAAGTTGGGCTCTTGGGGAGCCATGAACCACGCAGCCGGTGGCGGTGGTGGTTGGCACTGAGCAACTGCTGGTGGCTTCGGTGGCGGCGAGAATGACTGACAGCCGCAGATCAGCAGTAGCCAGGCGATCACGCAGACGAGCCTGCTTGGTTTGCTCATCAGTCAATTCCTTATAGTGGGTTTCATCTTTGTTCTGCAGGCGCTGCTCAAGGGCGAGGCGTTTGTCCTGCTCGCTGCGCTGCTGGGCAGCAGCAGCTCGGGATAACTCGCCAAGGGTGTTGGCGTGTAGCCTGGCCTGACGCTCCAGCTGCTGGCCGTAACGCCAACCTTGAGCTGTCCAGGCGAAGGCAGCGGATCCGGCCGCCAACATCACCATCAACACGCCGACTGCCGCGAGCCGGTATTGCGCGGGGATCAGGTCGAAGAGACGCATAACACCGCCCTCGCCCTGGCCCACAGTTGTAGACGATCTTCCAAACCGTTGAGCCCGCCATTGATCCGACGGGTGATGGTGTTGAACTGGTCTTGATCCGCAAGCGCGTTCAACCCGTTCACGGCCCAGAACCACGCTGCAGACTCTGCCGCCCATTGCGGCAGCTCCAACAGTTCCGGGGTACGAAGTAATCTTTCATCGCCGAACATCGCCAAGCTGCAGCGCAGGTAGTTGTCGTGCCCGGTAATCTGGATCAGTCCACGGCCACGATACCGTTGGCCGTCACCATCAGCGGCAGGCGTGTTCCCCAGCTTGGCGGCCAGCAGGCCGGTGTCGTACTTGCTGAGGTATTGATCGCTCCCCAGTTCGCGCACGTACTGCAGTTGGCCGGATTCGTGGCCGATCTGGGCAAGGAAGGCTGCCTGACGCTTTGGCGTATCGATTTTGCGATTGGTCATGGCTGCGTTTAGCGCGGATACAAAAACGCCCGCTTGGCGGCGGGCGTTGGGCATGATGCGTTGGAGTTGTTGCTCGGTAATGGACATCGCTTTTTCCCAGGCAAAAAAAGACCGCTCGATGGCGGCGGGTGGTGAAGCAGGTACGGGCAGTTACAGTTACAGTTCCAGGACTTTGACCTCCTTGGACTTCTTCGTTTTCTTACCGGCCGCCTTGGCCTTTCCCTTCTTCCCTGCGTTGCATTCCACGGTCGTGCTCCAGCCGGACTGGGTGAACACCTGTTCCACCGAGTCGACAAGAAACTCGCCGTCCAAGCCTTCCTTGAAGCCCTGCGCGTTGATCTGCCGCTCAGCGAACAGATCGGTGCGCCCTACCATCTCCAGCCGAACCTCGGCGGTGGAGCGGTTGAATGCCGCGAGTCGGGCTTTGGCCGCTTGCTCAGCGGCAGATTTGTTCGGGTGGATATGCCGGTCGGTATGAACGGGCGGCAGCCCTGCGGGTGCGTCGTCGTTGTCCAGGGTCAGGTTGACCAGCTCGCCGGTTTTCTTGTCCTGGTACCTGGCCTTTACGGCTTTCTGCGTGGTGCGATCAGTGAAGCGAAATTGCCAGCGGCTGACGTCACTGCGTCGGATAGTGATCGCGGGCAGGTTCTTGCCACTGGCGGTCTGTCCACTTTGGCGAGGCAGTACCAGCAGCTTGCTGTCGGCGACCTTGGCCGTGCAGTCGTGATCCTTGGCAAGCCGGGTGATGAAGTTGTAGTCCGATTCGTTCAACTGGTCCGTCCGAGGCACAACCGTGGCGACTGGGCACTCAGGCTTCCAGCCGTTGCGAGCGGCAATGTCGCTGACGATCCTGGACAGCGGCACATTTTCCCAACTACCGCTACGGGTGGTCTTACCGCTGCCGCGCATATCACTGGCTTTGCCGCGAATGATAAGGGTGTCAGGCGGGCCGGAGACCTCGATGTCATCGACGGTGTAGCGACCCAGACGGTCCAGTGCTTTGCTGTCGTAGCCCAGGTAGATCTGTATCGTCGCCCCCCTTTTGGGGAGGGACACCGCACCGTCGCGGTCATCAATGCGCAGCTCGAACTCGTCCGACTCCATACCGGGCTTGTCGAGGGTCCGCAGCAACAGCAAACGGTCGTTGATCAACGCGGTTATGTCAGCGCCATCAGCAACAATCCGAAAGATTGGCTTCAAAATACTGCTCCCCAGAAATAACAAAGCCCCAATTAAGGGGCCGTAATTTGAATAAAAATCATGCGTGGCGATACTTCAAAGAGGCTAACTCACTACGTCGCGAAGCACGCTCTCTATCTCTGCGGGCTGAACGCGGAGAAGACCTGCTGAGACGCTTTTTACCCTTATGAGAATATGGGTTAAACCGAATTAACATTCTCACAAAGAAATTTTGCTCTAACCAGAGCACTTCAAAAATGAATACCGGAGTTGCATACAATGACACTACTAGTGGGACATATGTCAATTTCACTTCCCCCGTATAGCTAGTAAAAGCAATGAGACAGACTGTCAAAACAACCGAAATCAAAAACAGGACGAAGTACGCGCCTGAAATCATAATCTCATAATTAACAGCAACCGGATTAAATCGTACACGCCTGATTTTTTTCAAGCGTTTCAAGCGACCGCTTTGCAACCATTGAACGCCAAGTCGCGGTACCAACTTGAAAGCAGCGAGCAAGACGATGCCGATTACCACATTAAAAAAAGTACCAATCCACCACTTAACATTTAGTAAATCTGAAAAATAATCCATACAACGCACCATCTCTCCGTAAGCAAAGAAGATGCAAATCTAATCGTTTACAAAATAGGTATCCAGAAAAAAGGTCAGTCCCACAATTGCACCTGCTGACCCACAGTCTCAGGAGGCTCAGGAAAGGTGATCAGCAACCCCGTGCGCAAAGGCTGTGGCTCATCCGCCAACAATCGATTGGCCGCCAGCACCGCCTCGACAGTGCCATTCAGGTGCCCGTAGTGCTGGTAGCACAGCGTATCCAGCAGGTCACCGTCAGACGTTCTGCATATCATCGCCATAGCGTGTGAACTCCAAACTAAAAGTTTGCTTGCGCGGGATCCCGCCAGCCAGCAACGCACCCTGCTCCTCCTCAACGCTGCGCAAACACCAGGTTCCAAGAACAACGCCATAGCCGGTGGTGAGGTTCAACGGCAACTGCTGGCCGCTGATACCTTTCGAGCGGTTAAATCCGAAAGCCAGGCATCACAGGCCCTAGCATTGCGCGACAAAGCCCTGAGCATGGCTGCTGGGTTGGATTCCTTCTTTCAGGAGGATGCAGCATGAGCCAGGCCATCCCAACGCTTCGCCTGACGCCTCAGGCCGCCGGCACACTGCAACAGCAGCACGCCAAGGCCACCAAGGAACTGCGCTCTCAGACGCGCTACAGCAAAGAGTTCGACCGCCAGTTGAAAGCCCTGATCGGCTATGAAGCTCTGCGCCAATTGCACAAGGCGACCGAGGACGCCTTGCTGCTGGCCGACCTGGTGAGGGAAGCCGCATGAACTGGATCCTGACTTCCACCGGCAAGCGCTTCGACCTGTTCGAGCCTGACGTCGGCATGATCGACCCACGGGACATCTCGCACGCACTGGCCCAACTGTGCCGATTCAACGGCCACACCCGCGAGTTCTACAGCGTGGCCCAACACAGCTGCATCGTCGCCGAGCTGGTGCCGGAAGAACACAAACTCGCGGCCTTACTTCACGACGCCGCCGAGGCGTACCTGGGCGACATGACACGGCCACTCAAGCAATGGATGCCCGACTATCGAGGTTTCGAAGACATCATTTGGGAGCACATTTGTGTTCGCTTCGACTTGGTACTCGATCTCCCTGTCTGCGTACGTCAGGCAGATCTGATCGCGCTTGCGACAGAGCGCCGAGACCTCATGCCACCCGATCCGGCTATCTGGGATTGCTTGGTCGGCATCGAACCCATGGTTGAAACCATCCGCCCATGGCCTGCCGCCGAAGCCCGGCTCACCTACCACCAGCGCCTGATGGACCAACTCGCTATCGAACACCGGAGGAAAGCGGCATGAAGAACCAACAGGATAACTTCCCTTCTCTGTCCGCTTTGCTCCGCGCTGCTGATGGTGTCGACACGCTAGAAACAAAAAGTCTCTGCTGCGCAGCAGCAGGCATTATTGCTCCTGCCAATGCCATCTCAGAGGCACTTACACCCCACGAAAAGCTGCGCGGGGCAGCGCTCACTGATGCAACGCTAAACGTTCAAGAAAGCCCGCTCGCGCAGCCTGTCGGGGGGTACAAGGGAGTCGATTTAATTGGTGAAAGCCTGTCTTTTTCCGCTCAGATAGTCGATTGCATTGCTGACGTTCTGTTGACAAAAAATGAGCCTATTGACCATCGGCAGTTCATCATCGTGCGAAAGATCCCAATCATCAAGCATCTCACAAGCTGCCTTGGCCGCCGAAATAGCATTCATCAAATGATTGAGATGAATCAGATGAAGCCTTGTCGCCATATGGGCACTGCTAATGTTCGTCAGCAATATATCCAACCCTTTCCAACTAGCTATATGGCCATGCCTTGCGTATTGACGCGCACTCTTCCTAGATTCCTCACACATTCGCTGGCTGGGCTCAGGCGGCTTTGCGTGGAGCATTCTGTGCCGGTGCTGCCAAATCTCAGATGCCAGTTCTTTTTCCGGGCTGATATTCCCAAGCAGGGAATTAATAAGCAATTCCAGCTCCTTTCGGATCAATGTGGCAATTGTTTTCAGCATGGCGTCAGTTTGAGACTGCCTATCAACAGCACTTTTCTTGGAGTGGATAATAGGAAATGCCGCAGCACCTATGATGGCCAATATAGAGCCAATAGCCTGAACCCAGTCAGAGGCATTTTCTTTAGCCCCGAACGCATCCAACACAACAAACAATGCCCAACCCAATGCGCCTATTGCCAAAAAAGCCCAGGTAACCCAGATACCGGCGATCTTCATCGTGGGCGGCATACTAAAAACCTTCATGCGTCATGGCTCCTAGCCATCAAAAAAAATCGAGCATGCCCATTTCTAAGCTTTTCGTCTATGAAGGAGGCAACGTGAATGAGTTGGCTCTTTTCGCAGGCGCTGGTGGCGGAATACTCGGCGGCCACCTCCTCGGCTGGCGCACCGTCTGCGCCGTTGAGCGTGAAGCCTACGCCGCACAGATTCTGGCGCAACGACAAATCGATGGGCTTCTCCCGCCTTTCCCAATTTGGTCTGACGTGTGCAGTTTTGACGGACGACCATGGCGAGGCCTTGTTGACGTGGTTTCGGGAGGATTTCCTTGCCAGGACATCTCGGCCGCGGGAAACGGCCTGGGTATCGCCGGACCACGCTCCGGACTGTGGTCGCAGATGGCACGAATTATCAATGAGGTACGACCGCGCTACGTCGAACTGGAGAACTCACCACTGCTTGTGGGAAGAGGACTTGCCGTGGCACTCGGTGACCTTGCCGAAATGGGGTATGACGCGCGGTGGGGTGTTATCGGAGCGGCAGACCTCGGAGCCCCTCATCAGCGGGACCGGATCTGGCTCATCGCAGAGGACAGCCTCCAGACGGTGGCCAACACCCGTGCCGAGCATGGCAAAGGGATCCTCACCCGCCGCACTGACTCGCCGTTCCGGTGCCGACCGCTCGAACGATCGCCTAGATCACGCCGTGATGGCACTGGATGGTGGTCATCTGAACCCGGAATGGGTCGAGTGGCTGATGGGGTGGCCCATCGGATGGACCGACTTAAAGCCATTGGGAACGGACAGGTTCCAATCGTGGCAGCAGCATTCGATTTATTTTCAAGAACAGCGTCATAAGGAGGCCGCATGAACACTTTGTTTCTTATAATGGCACAGTATAATGGCCAAGCAGTTATTCCTCTTATTTCCATATGCGAGGATTATATGGGATTAACGGTCGAAAAATTCAAACATAAATGCTTATCCGGCGAGATTGATATCCCTATCATCCGCTTAGGAGCTAATAGCCAAAAAGCTGCACTTGGCGTTCATATAAAAGACCTCGCTGAGTATATTGATCGTCAGAGGGAGAACGCACGCCAAGAGCATCAAAAACTTATGGGAAGAGCGGCCTGACTCCTGCCGGGAGGGAAACCTCCCGACATTGGCAACTCGAGAGAGACGTCAAAAAAAATACTCAACTCCCTTCTTCAGGATTACGCTGAAGGCCCCGGCAGTAACGAATTTACCTCCCACCTTCAACCATTTGATCGCGGTATAGCGGGCCCCACTACCGCCGTTGTTGGATGACAAGTATTCCTCTACAACTCCAGAAAGCTCTTTAAACCCGTGGACAAGGTCAGCACTATCGAGCTGAGCAACTTTAACCTCTGCAACTTTACCAGCGTCCACCTTAAAAAATACAACGCAAGGGAGATCTGCTTTACCTTCAACACCCAGCACACTAAGAAAGTTCTGGTTGAAATTCTCTACCGCACCACGGTCACCACCATGAAGGTAAAAAAGGCTTAACCGCCTTCCTGAGACTCTATCTAACTCCGCAAAAACTCCTTGATCTCTGAGTATTTTCCTCAATGCCTTGTTATTAAAATCATAAAAAACAAAAGCAAAAGAACGCGCCCTCTTTTTTTCGAGATGCTCAGCGCAAATTTCGTCGAAACGCTTTATGAATTGCTCACGCCCATGACCTATTCCCTTACCACTTCCCTGTTCATAAATTGGAATCATATAAGTCCTTTACACCGAAAATTATTGATTTTTTAAATACTAAGCGAGTTCCCATGGGAGATCTGTCCTTCCATGCACAGCCTTTAAAATTCCAGCCTTTCTCATGGCTGTGGCAGCCCATCGTGCATCGTACTGCCAAGTGTAAAGCAGAGCGCCAGATCGCCTTATCTCAATTTCATAGTTATCCCAAATATACTTTGCCACATCCTTAGGCCAAGCTGTTCCACCAAGGGATTTCAGGGCCGCGACAACCCATTTTTTCATGTCCTCTCTGGTTGCCATCACCATCTCCACAATTGGAATTTGACCTTGCTCAACGCTACATAATAGTAGTGGAATCTAGAACCGACTGAAGCCAGCGCCAGCTCTTATAAGCATCGCCTCTGCCTCTCAGATGAGTGTAACGCCGCAGGGAGTTCCAATCGCGGTGACCCGAAACGCTCGAGACTCTCGGGATATCCCAATCCATCTCAAACAACCGACTCACTCCCTCATGCCGCAAATCATGAAAGTGCAGATCCTCAATGCCTAGAATCGGGCATGCCCGTGTAAAAGAGGCTGACACTGATTTGGCGTTGTATGGAAAGATCTCCCGCTCCTGCTTCGGCATACTCTGCAGGATCGCCCAAGCCTCATCCGGCAGATGACACCAAACATCATTACCGATTTTTTGCCCGGGATTCTTCATATCCGGCACCAGCACAGCCTGCCGAGCACAGTCGAGATCCTCCCACCGAATCCGAGTGATCTCCTCCTGCCGGCGCGTGGAAAAAAGCGCAAATGCAATTATCTTCGGCATGTTAATAGAGTCCGGCCGGCGCTTCTGCATCTCGAAAAAATGCCCCATGAGTTTGTCCAGCTCATCGATCGTGGGCCGACGATTACGCTCTTTGCTCTTGCTCACCATGCCAAGCTTGCGTAAGACTTTTCGAGCGTCAGGCATTGCATGAGGATCGACCTCATAGCCCCATGCCGGCCGAGCCACAGACAACACAGCGCCCAGGTGCGACAGATCATTACCAACCGTCTGCGCCTGCACACCGCCGCCCTCCTCGCTCATCCGCCACTGCGCGTACTCCACCAGTTTCTGGCTGTTCAGCACTGAATCGTCCAACTCACCCAGCCAGGTTTCCTTGATCGCGCTCAACGTCGCGCTCTTGGTCTTCCCCAGCGGCCGGATCTTCTCGTACTCATCCAGGTACTGCTCGATCATCTTCTTGATCGTCACCCCTTTCCGATTCGCCCGCTCAATAGCACCTGGCTGGGCCAGCTCGGTCTCCCGTCGCTTGATCCAGGCCTGGGCGACCTGCTTACGGTCGAAGGTTTGGCTTTCCTGATAAACTGTCTTGCCATCCCGATTGATCCGTATCTGCGCCGTGTAGGCTGTCGAGTTGTCCTTGCGCTTACGTGCTGTGATCGTGCCCATTTCCAGTTGCTACATTGCCGAATTCGATCGCTACAATGTAGCAACCGACTCCAGAAAACAAGGGAAAACGGGTAAAAACCGCTGTATAAAAGATCAGTATTAATGAATTCCGAAAAAGCCGAATCACCAGTAAATGCTAGCCATTCCCGCTCAGAGCCGTCACGCCGGTTCAGCGTAGCGCCGATGATGGATTGGACCGACCGCCACTGCCGGTTCTTCCTGCGCCTGCTCTCCAAACACGCCCTGCTCTACACCGAGATGGTCACCACCGGCGCCATTCTTCACGGCGACCACGACCGCTTTCTGCGCCACAACGAAGCCGAGCACCCGCTGGCCCTTCAGTTGGGCGGTAGTGTTCCGGCTGATTTGGCGGCTTGTGCCCGTATGGCCGAAACCGCCGGTTACGGCGAAGTAAACCTGAACGTCGGCTGCCCAAGCGACCGCGTACAGAACAACATGATCGGCGCAATCCTGATGGCGCACCCTGCCCTGGTAGCCGATTGCGTGAAGGCCATGCGCGATGCGGTGTCAATTCCAGTAACGGTAAAGCACCGTATCGGCATCAATGGCCGGGACAGCTACGCCGAGTTGTGCGATTTCGTCGGGACGGTGAAGGACGCGGGCTGCACCAGTTTTACCGTGCACGCGCGGATTGCGATTCTGGAGGGGTTGTCGCCGAAGGAGAACCGTGACATTCCGCCATTGCGTTATGACGTGGCGGCGCAGTTGAAGCGGGATTTCCCTGGGTTGGAGTTCATTCTCAACGGTGGGATCAAGACGCTGGAGCAGTGCCATGAGCATTTGCAGACGTTTGATGGGGTGATGTTGGGGCGGGAGGCTTATCACAATCCGTATTTGCTGGCGGAGGTGGATCAGCAGTTGTTTGGCAGTGAGGCGCCGGTGATCAGTCGGGCGCAGGCGCTGGTGCAGTTGCGGCCTTATATTGCGCAGCATTTGGCGAGTGGTGGCTCGATGCACCATATCACTCGGCATATTCTGGGGTTGGGCACCGGTTTTCCTGGGGCGCGCAAGTTCAGGCAGTTGTTGTCGGTGGATATTCATAAGGCGAGTGATCCTTTGGCATTGCTGGATCAGGCGGGGGCTTTGCTGGAGGGGCGGTGAGGGTCAGTTGATGTAAGGGGCGGTCGGGCTGCCGTCATCGCTGGCAAGCCAGCTCCTACAGTTGATCGAGTCGCCAGTCGCAGTTGGGTTGAACCTGCCAGCCGTTTTGCCCTCCTATTGAGCAGTACGGTCGGTCTTTCAAACGGCTGTTTTCAGGTTGTTGCCCTCGCAAACGATCGAACGCATTTGCGCCCTTGAGCGCCTGCCAGCGCTCGGGTAATGTCATCAGACCCACAGGACAGAGCACGCCCATGACTTCCAAGCTGGAACAACTCAAGCAATTCACCACTGTCGTTGCCGATACCGGCGATTTTTCCACCCTCGCCAAGCTCAAGCCGCAAGACGCCACCACCAACCCTTCCCTGCTGCTCAAGGCTGCGTCGATTCCTGCGTATGCCAAGCTGCTGGATGAGGCCGTGCAAGACTGCAACGGTGACGTGGGCCTGGCCAGCGACCGTTTTGCGGTGGCGGTGGGTCAAGAGATTCTTAAAGTGGTACCGGGCCGTATTTCCACCGAGGTGGATGCCCGTTTGTCGTTCGATGAAGCCGCCATTCTCAAGCGCGCACACCGTCTGATCGACCTGTATGACAAAGCCGGCGTTGGCCGCGACCGCGTGCTGATCAAGATCGCTTCCACCTGGGAAGGCATCCGCGCCGCCGAGAAGCTGGAAAAAGAAGGCATCCAGACCAACCTGACGCTGCTGTTCTCCTTCGCTCAGGCTGTGGCCTGTGCAGAAGCTGGCGTGTTCCTGATCTCGCCGTTCGTGGGCCGTATCTACGATTGGTACAAGAAGGCCAACGGCAACGACTACACCGGCGCTGAAGACCCGGGCGTGCAGTCGGTAACGCGCATCTACAACTACTACAAGGCCAATGGCTACAAGACCGTGGTGATGGGCGCAAGCTTCCGTAACCTGAGCCAGATCGAAGAGCTGGCTGGCTGTGACCGCCTGACCATCAGCCCGGACCTGCTGGAGAAGCTGGCAGCGGATGAAGGCAAGCTGGAGCGCAAGCTGTCGCCAGGCCATGCCGGTGAAGCCCGTGTGCACCTGACTGAAGCGCAGTTCCGTTGGGAGTCCAACGAGGATGCGATGGCGACTGAGAAGCTGGCAGAAGGGATTCGTCAGTTTGCTCGCGACCAAGAGAAACTGGAGGCGTTGCTGACTGCCAAGCTGTAAAAGGCGGCGACTGCAAAAAGGGCGGAACCTGTGAGGGTTCCGCCCTTTTTTATGCTGCCTGGACTGTTGCCATCGCTGGCAAGCCAGCTCCTACACAGGGAGCGTGGTTCGTCAGTGGCGTTCGAGGGCGTTGACGAGGTCGTGGAAAGCTTCGCGGTTGGACTCGTTGAGGCCCATCAGGATTTTGTGCGCTTCCAGTACCTTGACCCGCACCACTTCTTCGGACTGGTCTTGCGAAGGCAGGTCGGTCAGGCATTCCGGGCACGGAATCGGGCGGTCAACGATGTTGAACACCTGATCGAAGCCCATGGACTGCAACAGACGAGTGATGTCTTCGTGGGTGGTGACCACAGTCGGCAACAGGCCGACCTTCTGCCGAGACAGAATGGACAACTTGGCCAACAGGCCCAAGGTGGTGCTATCGATGCTGCGGGTTTCGGTCAGATCAATCACGATCGCCGAGAAGTTCAGCGCTGTGAAGATCCGCTCAATCGTCGCATCCAGCGCCGAACACAAGGTCAGGCGCACTTCACCGACAAATTTCAGGACGAAGGTCCCGTCTTGCTCGGCGAATTGGATTCTTCCGGTACTCATCAAAGATTCCTGCTCAACACCAATAGGGCGATATCATCCGGCATCTCCCCCAGCGTGGCCAATCCAAAAACCTGCCGCAGGCCATCCAGGCTGCCGCCCGCCGACTTGACCTTTTGGGGCAAGGCGGCTTCTTTCTCTTTGAGTGTAGGCTCTGGAAGAAGGTCCAGGATGCCGTCTGACATCAGCGTGAGGCTGAACGTCGGCGGCAGCTCCAGGATGTGGTCTTCGTAGGTGGCTTCATTGAACAAGCCCACCGGCAGACCACGGCCTTCCAGGTAACGCACACTGTCTGGAGTGTATAAAACCGGCATCGGCAGGTGACCGCCGATGCTGTAGGTCAAAAGACCGGTTTCTTCATCAATCACGCCGCCGACCATCGTCACGTGCTTGCCCAGCTTGCAGCTGATCAGGCCCCGGTTGATGTGGCCCAACACCTCGGAGGGGGTAAACTCCGGCAAGGTGCCATTGCGCTTGGATTCGAACAGCAGCCGTGTAGTCATGAACTTCAACAACACGGTAACAAAAGCAGAGGAAGCACCGTGGCCGGAGACGTCGGCCAGGTAGAACGCCACACGTCGCTCATCCACGCGGAAATAGTCGACAAAATCACCCGACAAGTACAGCGACGGGATGATCTGGTGGGCAAACTGGAAGTCGTCGATGGTCCAGGGGCTGACCGGCAACATGTTCATCTGCACCTGGCGACCGGCGTTCTGGTCTTCCTGGAGCAGGTTAAGGCTGGCTTCGAGTTCGCGGTTGGCGGTTTCGAGCTTTTCACGGTAGCGCTGGTTTTCCACCAGCAGGCGTGCACGATCCAGGGCACGGCGCACCGAGTGCTCCAGCACCGCGAGATCTTCCAGGGGCTTGATCAGGTAGTCGGCGGCCCCCAGGCGCAGGGCTTCGACGGCATCGTTCATCACCCCGGCGCCCGATACGACAATCACCGGCGTCTGCGGGGCGAGTTCAGTCACCTGGCGAATCAGCTCCAGGCCGCCCATCTGGGGCATGCGCAGGTCGCAGATCACAAGGTCGGGCTGGTCGCGCTCGAATACCTGGAGACCCTGTTGGCCATTACTGGCCTGCAGGACGCTGAAGCCACTGTCTTCCAAATAGGCCGCGAGGCTCGCGCGCACTACTTCGTCGTCATCGATTATCAGCAGCGTGGCACTGGTTTTTTGCATGTGGGCAAACGGCGCCAGAATTAGGTTGGCGTAGGTGGCGCGACAATGGCCGGGCTCACGTACTGGATTCGCTTTCTAGCCTCTCTGTCCTACAAAGCATTGGGATTTTCCCCATGCACAACGGTAAAGCAGAGGTGCCCTTCTAAGGCGCAGACGGTACTCCCATCCGTCAGGGGTTTCAAGCTCATGCCGATGGTCGCCGGGCGTCTTTACACCGCAAATCACCGGGAGTTATAAGAACAGGCACGACCACAACACAAAGTAAGGATGAAGCCCATGAGCGAACACGAGCGCGACTACGCCGAAAAACGCGATTTCATCCGCATGCGTGTGGATGCCGATGTGTCTCTGATCCACGCGGGGCAGGAGATTGCCGGGGTTTGCGTGGACCTTTCCAGCTCCGGCATGCAAGTGCAGGCGCCGCGCCAGTTCAACGTAGGCGACCGGTTGACGGTGCGCATCGATTCGGAGCACGCGGCGCTCAAGGGCCTGGAGGCGGACACCGAGGTGGTATGGACCAAAACCAACGGTGACGACCAGCATCTGGGCCTCAGGATCCTGAAAATGCGCTGAAAAGCGCGCACAAAAAAGGCGACCGCAAGGGTCGCCTTTTTCATTTCAAAACGTCACAGCTTAAAAGTCGTCGACGACCTTGCCGTCCTTGACCTTGAACTCGCGGTTCTGCAGGTAAGCGTTACGAATGAAGGTGTACTTGTCACCGGTGATCAGCTTCTCGCTGTCGAGCAGGCTGGCACGGGTATCAACGATATTCAGGCCGAAGGTGCTGTTGCGCCAGCCGATGTCGTTCATGTAGCGGTACGGTTGGGTGTAGCTGTCCACATACTTGGACGGCGCATCACGCAAGGTGCTCGGGCCCAACAAAGGCAGCATTACGTATGGACCACTGCCTACGCCCCAGTAGCCGAGGGTCTGACCGAAGTCTTCATCGCTGCGTTGCAGCCCCATTTTGGTGCCGACATCAATAAAGCCCAGCACGCCGAAGGTGGTGTTGACCAGCAAACGGGCCGTGTCTACGCCGGCCTTTTGTGGCTTGAGCTGCAGCACGTTGTTGGCCAGGTTGCCGACATCGCCGATGTTGCGGAAGAAGTTGTGAACGCCATCCTGGACGAATTGCGGGGTCACGAACTGATAGCCCTGGGCCAATGGCTTGAGCGCGTAGGTGTCAACAGTGTCGTTGAAGGTGAAAATCGGGCGGTTGACGCTTTCCCATGGATCGTCTTCCGACGCAGCCTGTACGGCGAACGGCGCCAGCAGGACAGTGGCACACACCGACAGCTGAGCGAAGTAGTGGCTCCAGCGCATAGCTTTTGCTCCTTGAATGGTCTGTCATGGGCGCTATGCCCTGAATAAGGCCGTCAGTATATGACGGAAGTCGCCAATTAGGCAGTAACTAGGAAACGTCAGACCAAAAATGGACAAAATTCCTACAATTAACAATCCTGTCATCGAGTTGTCATCCTGGCCCGATAGCGTTGACGCTATTTCAGGGATGTCGACATGCCTCACGCCGAGATAGCCATCACCAGTGCCCCCGCCTTGACTGCCGTTTTGTTTGGCCTGAGTGGCTGCTTGGTGGACTTCGGTTCCCGCGCACGCACCGACTCACCCTCCCCGGACTCCCAAGCCACACCGGGCGCACTAAAAATACTGCGCAGCCTCCAAGACCAAGGCGTCCCTTGCGCCTGGCTGGATGAACTGCCCCCCACCGTCACCACCCCGCTGGCCACCACGCTGCCTGCGTGGGTCAAGGCGACATCGCCCTCCTCCATCCGCTGGCCTGCGCCCCACGCCTGCTGGCAAGCGTTGATGGAACTGAACATCGAGCGCCTGGAAGGCTGCGTGTTGGTCAGCGGCGAGCCGCGCCTGCTGCAATCCGGCCTTAATGCCGGGCTGTGGACCATCGGCCTGGCTTCCTGCGGCTCACTCTGTGGCATGGCCCCCGAACAATGGCTCGCGCTGAGCGAGCAGGAGCGCGAGCTCAAGCGCGGCAAGGCCACCCTCGCGCTGTACGGACTGGGCGTGCACTCGGTGATCGATCACCTGGGCGAACTCGGCACCTGCCTGGCCGACATCAGCCTGCGCCAGATCAAAGGCGAGAAGCCCTGACACGGATCATGCACAGTCGGCGCCAGTGGATTAATCTACAGGCCAGCCCGTAGACCTTTCTCGGCGTGCCGTGGTCTATGCCAGTGCCTATCGATAAAAGGAAACACGTCATGCCTGATCGCAAAAAACTGGAAGAACAGGTCGAGATCCTGCGCGGGCAGTTGGAACAGGAACCGCCGCTGTCGGAAGAAAAACGTGAAGCGCTGGAAGCCTTGATTGCCAAGTTTGAATTGCAACTTGAACTTGAGCCGGCCACTCAAACACCGAGTATTTCCGACGATGTGAATCAAGCGGCCATCGAGTTCGACGCTGAGCACCCGGTGATTTCCGGGACCTTGCGAGATATCATGATCACCTTGGGCAATATCGGGATCTGATAGCAAAAAGCCCCGCAATCGCGGGGCTTTTCAATGTTACTGACGGGCCAGGCGCACGTTCTGGAACGCCACGTCTTCCGTACTGCGATACGGGTTGATATCCAACCCTCCCCGCCGCACATACCGCGCATACACCGTCAACGTCTCCGGCTTCAGCAAGCGCTGCAGGTCCAGGAAGATGCGCTCCACGCACTGTTCATGGAAGTCCGAGTGCTGGCGAAAGCTCACGATGTACTCAAGCAGGCTGGCGTGATCCAGCGCGTGGCCACGGTATTGCACCACCACACTGCCCCAGTCCGGCTGGCTGGTCACCGGGCAGTTGGATTTGAGCAGGTGGCTGTGCACGCTCTCCTCGACAACGCACGAGTTATCGCAACGCAGCAGCTCCGGGCGCGGGTGCTCGTAGTTGCTGACACTGATATCCAGCTCATCGATGCACACACCGGGCAGCGCCATTACGCCTTCAGCTTCGATTTCAGCCAACGTGCGGATACGCACGCTCACAGGCGCACCGGCAGCGGCGCTGAGGTCGGTGCGCAAGGTCGCTTCCAGGCTTGCCGTATCGGCAAACGCGGTCTGGTTCAACGAATTGAGGTACAGCTTGAACGACTTGGACTCGATGATGTTCGGCGAGTCAGCCGGGATGCTGAATTCGCCGATGGCCACCACCGGCTTGCCGGACGGCAGCAGCCAGGACAATTCGAAGCAGTTCCAGAAATCCACGCCTTTGTAAGGCAGGGTCTCGGCGCTCAGGCCCAGCTCGGCCCATTTGGCGGCACGTGGGATTGGGAACAGCAACGAAGGTGTGTAGGTGGAGATGTATTCACTGGACTTGCCCAGAGGCGAATGTTCGGCTGCGGGATGCATGGCGGAAACCTGGCTAAATAAACCGCGCCAGTCTACCAGCCTTTGCCCCCGCGCCTAAGCGCCAGCGAATCAATCGACGTTGAGCTTGCCGACCATGCCCGCCTGGTAATGCCCCGGAAGGTTGCAGGCAAACTCCAGGCCCGTGGCCTTAGTGAACGTCCAGGTCAGCTCGGCGGTTTTGCCGGGTTCGACCAATACGCTATTGGGGTCGTCGTGTTTCATCGCACCATGGCCCATTGCAGCGTGGTCCATCTTGCCCATGCCGGTGGCGGTGAGCATACCGCTGGCCTGCATCTGCAGCATTTCCTTCTGGTGTTCGGCATGCATCGCCGCGTCGCCCAGGTTGAATTCGTGAAGCAACTGGCCTTTGTTGACCAGCACAAATCGCACCGTCTCACCGGCCTTTACGTCCAAGGACTTGGGCGAAAAGGAAATATCCTGCAAGGTCACTTCCACGGTACGCGTGGCTTTGCTCGCCGATGCAGCTTCACCGAATGCATAGGTGTGGGCGGCATCGGCCATCGCATTAAAACTCAACGCCAACAGGCAACCCGCCAACAACAGGGGTGTACGCAACGCCATCGGTCTTCTCCAGAAATATAGGAACAGCTTGGGCAGCACTCTAAGATTGCGCCGCTGCCAGCTAGCTGACTGCTAGATTACAACTTTGTCAGGTTGCTCCCCTGCCCTGGCACTCAAGGTATAAAGCCGTCGTCCACCGTTGCCAAGAGCCGCCCATGAAACTGCTGATCGTCGAAGACCAACCCAAAACCGGCCACTACCTGCGCCAGGGCCTGGCCGAGGCGGGCTTTACCACTGAATTGGTGGCCGATGGCACCAGTGGCCAGCACCTCGCTTTGACCGGCGACTACGACCTGTTGATCCTCGACGTGATGCTGCCGGGCCGCGACGGTTGGCAGATCCTCCAGGCCGTGCGCAGTGCCGGCATGGACATTCCGGTGCTGTTCCTCACTGCCCGCGACGCCGTGGAAGACCGCGTGCATGGCCTGGAGCTGGGCGCCGACGATTATCTGGTCAAGCCCTTCGCGTTTTCCGAGTTATTAGCCCGCGTGCGCACTCTATTGCGCCGTGGCAGCAGCACACCGCAGGAAACCGCGTTGCAACTGGCCGATCTGCGCCTGGACCTGATCCGCCGCCGCGTCGAGCGGGACGGCCAGCGCATCGACCTGACCGCCAAGGAGTTCGCCCTGCTGGAACTGCTGCTGCGCCGCCAAGGCGAAGTGCTGCCCAAATCGCTGATCGCCTCCCAGGTGTGGGACATGAACTTCGACAGCGACACCAACATCATCGAAGTGGCGATCCGCCGCCTGCGCCTGAAAGTCGACGACACCTTCCCCAACAAGCTGATCCACACCGTACGCGGCATGGGTTATGTGCTGGAGGAGCGCGTCAATTGATCAAACGCCTGTCCCTGGCCAGCCGCCTGGCGCTGCTGTTTGCCGCCTGCACCGCCGTGGTGTCGCTGATCGCCGGCGTGCTGTTCAACCGCGCCAGCGAGGCGCACTTCATTGAGCTGGACCAGCAACAACTCGACAGCAAACTGGTGGCGCTGCGCAGCACCTTACAGGGCGTCGACTCGCCGGAAGCCTTCGCCCGGCGTGAAGCGCAATTGCGCACCGAACTCAGTCGCCAGCCCGACCTTACCCTGCGTATCACCGCCGCCGGCCAACGCTGGCTGGACGATGCGCCAAGCGTGACCTTGCCCGACGCGCCCGGCCTGCACAGCCTGCAAAACGCCGACACCGACTACCGGGTCTACAACGCGCCGTTGAGGACAGGCCAACCCGACTCGCCGCAACTGAGCCTGATGCTCGACATTACTCACCATCAGCACTTTTTGCAGCGCATGCAGCACCTGATCTGGCTCACCGTGGGCCTGTCAGCCCTGGCGACCGCCCTGCTCGGCGCCTGGGCCGCCCGCAGCGGGTTGCGGCCACTGCGGCGCATGGGCGAAGTGGCCGCCAGCGTGTCGGCCCACTCCTTGACCCAACGTTTGCCTCAACAGGAAATGCCCACGGAACTGGCCGACTTGGCCCAGGCGTTCAACGCCATGCTCGGACGACTGGACGACGCCTTCCAGCGCCTTTCGGCGTTTTCCGCCGACATCGCCCATGAACTACGCACGCCCCTCTCAAACCTGCTGACCCAGACCCAGGTCATCCTTACCCAGCCGCGCCCGCTGGAGGATTATCGCGAGGCATTGCACAGCAACCTGGAAGAGCTGCAATGGATGGCACAACTGGTCAATGACATGTTGTACCTGGCCAAGGCGGATCACGGCCTGCTGATGCCCAAGCGCGAAACCTTGGCGCTGGCGGATGAAGTGGACGCGCTGCTGGAGTTTTTTGCACTGCTGGCGGAAGACGGGCAGGTCAGCCTGGTTCGCGAGGGCGCGGCCATTACGGAGGGTGATCGCGGGATGCTGCGCCGGGCCTTGTCAAACTTGCTGGATAACGCGTTGCGGTTTACTCCGCCGGGTGGCGAAGTACGTGTGCGAATCGAGGATGGGGTGGGGCTTTCAGTGGAGAACACCGGGGATGGCATTCCAGCGGAGTTGCTGCCGAGGTTGTTTGACCGCTTCTACCGGGTGGACCCGGCGCGCCACGAAGGCAGCAGTGAGCATGCGGGGCTGGGGCTGGCGATTACCCAGTCGATTGTGCGGGCGCATGGGGGGAGGATTTATTGTGAATCTGGGGCGGGGTGGACAAGGTTTGTGATTGAGTTGCCGACCGAAGTTTGATGCAAGATGGGCCGGCCTCTTCGCGAGCAAGCCCGCTCCCACATTTGATTTGTGAATACATTCAAATGTGGGAGCGGGCTTGCTCGCGAAAGCGGTGTTGAAGTTTACGAATACCTGAGGGCATGCGCCGGCTCAATCTTCGCCGCCCGATACGCCGGATACAGCGTCGCCAGAAAGCTCAATACAAACCCGGCCGTGCAGATCAGCAGCACATCCCCGCCCTGCAGCTCCGAAGGCAGGTTGCTGACGAAGTACACGTCCGAACTGAAGATATGCTGCCCGGTAACCCGCTCGACCCAGCCCACCAGCTCACTCACGTTCAGCGCGGCAATCACGCCCAATACGCCGCCGATCAAGGTGCCGACGATACCGATCACCGTGCCCTGCACCATGAAGATCGCCATGATCTGCCGGGGCGTCGCGCCGATGGTGCGCAAAATCGCGATATCCGCGCCCTTGTCGTTCACCACCATGATCAAGGTTGCGATGATGTTGAACGCGGCCACGGCGACGATCATCAGCAACAACAGGCCGATCATGGTCTTTTCCATCTTCATCGCGCTGAACAGGCTGCCCTGGGTGTGGGTCCAGTCGTCAGGCTTGTAGGCAGTGCCCAGGCTGGCGGCGATGTCCGACGAGACCTTGGGGGCCGCGTACAGGTCTTTCACCGCCAGGCGCACGCTTTGTACCTGGTTCGGCTGCCAATGCTGGATCTCTGCGGCGTCGGCCATGTGGATCATCGCCATGGAGCCATCCAGCTCGGCGCCGACCTTGAAGATGCCCACCACGTTCAAGCGTTGCATGCGCGGGGTGATACCGCCCGGTGCAGTGCTGATTTCCGGCACGATCAGGGTCACTTTATCGCCCACATTCAGGCGAAAGCGCCGGGCGGTGATGTCGCCGATGACCACACCGAACTCGCCAGGCTTCAAGTCTTCCAGACTGCCGCGCACGATGTGCTGGGCCACGATCGACACCTTGCCTTCCTGCGCCGGGTCGATGCCGCTGATCTCAATCGGCTGCATGGCGCCCTTGTAGGAGAACATGCCGTCCATCTGCGTAAAAGGTACGGCGGCAGTCACTTCCGGATTCTTCATCGCGGCAGCAGCCACCGGCTGCCAATCGTCAATCGGGTTCACGCCGACGATGGTCGCGTGCGGCACCATGCCGAGGATGCGCGAGCTCATTTCGCGCTGGAAGCCGTTCATCACCGACAACACCACGATCATCGCCAACACGCCCAGGGCGAGGCCGATCATCGAGGTCATCGAGATAAACGAGACAAAACGGTTGCGGCGCTTGGCGCGGGTATAGCGCGTGCCGATGAAAATCGATAACGGTCTGAACATTCGCGGGCA
Organism: Pseudomonas reactans; assembly: GCF_013387025.1. Taxonomy (NCBI): domain Bacteria; kingdom Pseudomonadati; phylum Pseudomonadota; class Gammaproteobacteria; order Pseudomonadales; family Pseudomonadaceae; genus Pseudomonas; species Pseudomonas reactans. The sequence continues at coordinate 22,215 of NZ_JACAQP010000002.1, forward strand.
CCGTTGAAAAAATGAAAAAACCCGGCGTTGAAAAACCGGGCTTGAAACGGGTCAGATGGCGACCAGATGACCTTCCTGCAGGTGCAGCACGCGGTCCATCTGGCGGGCCATGCTCATGTCATGGGTCACGACGAGGAACGCAGTGCGCATCTGGGTGCTCAGTTCCAGCATCAAGTCCTTGATGCCCTGGGCGGTGTGGGAGTCGAGGTTGCCGGTCGGCTCATCGAGCATCACCAGCCCTGGGTTGTTCACCAACGCGCGGGCGATGGCCACACGCTGGCGCTCGCCGCCGGACAATTCAGCCGGTTTATGCTCCAGGCGATGGCCGAGGCCGACGCGCTCCAGCAGTGCTTTAGCGCGCTGACGGGCTTCCGGGATCGCGGTCTTGCCGATCAGCAGTGGCATGCACACGTTTTCCAGGGCGGTGAACTCCGGCAACAGGTGGTGGAACTGATACACAAAGCCCAGCGAACGGTTGCGCAACTGGCCGCGAGCCTTTTCACCGAGGGCCGACAGTTCTTCACCGGCCAGCCACACGCTGCCCTGGGACGGCGTATCAAGGCCGCCCAACAGGTTCAGCAAGGTACTTTTACCGGAACCGGAACTGCCGACGATCGCCACGCGCTCGCCAGGGTGCAGCTCAAGTTGCAGGTTGGACAGCACCACCACCGACTCCGGGCCTTCCTCGTAGGATTTGCCCAGGTCGCGGCAGCTCAGGATTGCTTTTTCACTCATGCCCGATTCACTCATAACGTAAGGCCTGTGCTGGCTGGGTACGTGCCGCGCGCCAGGCTGGATACAGGGTGGCAAGGAAACTCAGGACCAACGCAGCGCCGCCTACCATCAACACGTCCTGGGCCTGAACCTGGGACGGCAAGTAGTCGATGAAGTAGACGTCGGCGTTGAGAAACTTGTGGCCGATCAGGGTTTCGAGGCCGGCGATGGCGGCACTGACGTTCAGCGCGGCCAAAATGCCCACCGCCGTACCGATCAAGGTGCCGACCACACCGATCACGGTGCCTTGCACCATGAAGATCGCCATGATCTGCCCCGGCGTGGCGCCGAGGGTGCGCAGGATGGCGATATCGCCCTTCTTGTCGTTCACCACCATCACCAGCGTGGAGATGATGTTGAAAGCCGCCACAGCGACGATCAGCAGCAACAGCAGGCCGATCATGGCTTTTTCCATGCGGATGGCCTGGTAGAGGTTGCCGTGGGTACGGGTCCAGTCGCGGGCGTAGTACTGACTTTCACCCAGGTGCTGGGCGATTTCCCAGGCGCCGCGTGGCGCATCGAACAGGTCGGCAAACTTGAGGCGCAGGCCCTGCACCTGGTCCGGCTGCCAGCGATGCAGGCGCGCCAGGTCGGTGAGGTTGGTCAGGCCGAGGTAGCCGTCGATCTCGCCGGCGCCGACATGGAAGGTGCCGACCACGGTAAAGCGCTTCATGCGCGGGAACATGCCCGCTGGGGTCACGGTGACTTCCGGCGCGACGAAGGTCAGCTTGTCGCCGAGGCCCACGCCGAGCTTGGCAGCGGCCTTGTCGCCGATGATGATGCCGAAACTGCCAGGCGCCAGGTCGTCGAGTTTGCCCTGCAGCATGAACTTGTCGATGATCGAGACGTTACGTTCCTGGGCCGGGTCGATGGCATTGAGCAGGATCTTCTGCACCTTGCCGTCATTGGTCAGCAACCCCTGCATCTGGGTGAATGGCGCAACAGCCAGCACCTTGGGGTTCTGCTTGACCTTGTCGGCCAGGCTTTGCCAGTCACTGATGGGCGCATCGCCCTCGATGGTCGCGTGGGGCACCATGCCCAGCACGCGGGTGCGCATCTCATGATCAAAGCCATTCATCACCGACAGCACCACGATCATCACGACCACGCCCAAGGCGAGCCCGATCATCGAGGTCAGGGAAATGAACGACACAAAATGATTGCGACGCTTTGCACGGGTATAACGCGTGCCGATAAATACGAAGAGAGGTCTGAACATGTCGGGGCTTGTTCGGAGGAAAAGAAGACGTCCCGGTGGCGGGGTCTGGTAAGCAGCTTTACACTCTGACCATTACCGCTAGCTGGGGTTCGCCATGTCGACATTAGATGAAGAAGAACGCCGCGAATACTACCGTATCGACGACATGATCGCACTTCAAATCAAAAGCCTGTCTGCCCCCGAGGCGGCGAGCAAGGAAGTGTTGCTGGATGATTCTCCGCTGTTCAATTTACTCAGTGAACTGCACCTGAGTGAATTCGAAGCGCAGCACCTGCTGCGCCAGCTCAGCGAGAAGGATCGCACCCTCGCCGCCTTCCTACGCGTGCAGAACAAACGCCTGGACCTGCTCAGCCAGATCATGGCGCGCGGCCTGCTGGATGAGGTCGGCGCACCGCAACCGGTGATCATTTCCGAAGGCGGCATCGACTTCCAACACCCCACGCCCCTGCCGGCCGGTGCGCACCTGGCGGTCAAGCTGGTGCTGATGCCCCAGGCGCTCGGCTTGTTGCTGCGCGCGCGGGTCACCCATTGCGACCCCAAAGGCGCAGGCTTTGATGTCGGCACGGAATTCGAAGCCATGACCGACGCCCAACGCCAACTGCTGGCGCGCTACATCCTGCAGAAACAGGCCCAGGAACGCCGCCTGGCGCGGGAACAAAACGACGACATCTGAATTCGTATTCACTACGCCAGCTATCCTGGCGCGAAGGAGCAACTGTGACCCTGATCTACGGCCACCGCGGTGCCAAAGGCGAAGCACCGGAAAACACCCTGACCAGCTTCCAGGAGTGCCTCAAGCACGGCGTGCGCCGCTGCGAACTGGATTTGCACCTGTCCATGGACGGCGAGCTCATGGTCATCCACGACCCGACCCTCAAGCGCACCGCCGACCGGCGCGGCAAAGTGGTCGAGTATTCCGCGGCCGACCTGGTGAAGATGGACGCACGCAAAGGCGGCCCAGGCTGGGTCAAGCCGTGCCCGATCCCGCGTCTGGAAGAACTGTTCGAAAAGTGCGACTTCGATCACTGGCAACTGGAAGTCAAAAGCGCCTCGCGCACCCGCGCCGCCACCACCGTGCTGGCAATCCGCGAGATGGCCGTGCGTTTCGGGCTGATGGACAAGGTCACCGTGACCTCAAGTTCGCGGGAAGTACTCAAAGCCGCAGTTGAACTCACTCCCGACCTGTCACGCGGACTGGTGGCGGAATACGCCTGGCTCGACCCGCTGAAAGTCGCGCAGAACTATGGCTGTGAGATTCTGGCGTTGAACTGGACGTTGTGCACCCCTGAGCGACTGGAAAAAGCCCAGCGCCAGGGTTTGCACGTGTCCGTGTGGACCGTCAACGAACCCGCGCTGATGCGCAGGCTCGCCGACTTCGGCGTAGATAGCCTGATTACAGACTTTCCCGGTTTGGCCACTGCCACCCTCGGGAATTACTGAAATCGGTCTCCCCGGCCGGCTCAGGCCACCGGCCGGAGCCGCTCAAAAAAGCCGGTTGAGGCCGTCGTAGGCCGCTACCCGATAGGCTTCCGCCATGGTCGGGTAGTTGAACGTGGTGTTGACGAAATACTTCAAGGTATTCAGTTCACCCGGCTGGTTCATGATCGCCTGGCCGATGTGCACGATCTCCGAAGCCTGGTAGCCAAAGCAATGCACGCCGAGGACTTCCAGGGTTTCACGGTGGAACAGGATCTTCAGCATGCCTTGCGGCTCACCGGCGATCTGCGCACGCGCCATGCTCTTGAAGAACGCCTTGCCGACTTCGTAGGGCACCTTGGCCTTGGTCAGTTCGTGCTCGTTCTTGCCGATCGAGCTGATCTCGGGAATCGTGTAGATCCCGGTCGGCACGTCGTTCACGTAGCGCCAGCTGCCATTGTCGACGATGCTGCCAGCGGCCGAGCGGCCCTGGTCATGCGCCGCACTGGCCAGGCTCGGCCAGCCGATCACGTCACCGGCGCCGTAGATGTTCGCCACGCAGGTGCGGTAGTTCTCGTCCACTTCGATCTGGCCACGGCTGTTGACCTTGACCCCGATGTTTTCCATGCCCAGCTTGTCGGTGTTGCCGGTACGGCCGTTGCACCACAGCAAGGCGTCGGCCTTGATCTTCTTGCCGGACTTGAGGTGCAGGATCACACCATTGTCCAGGCCTTCGACCCGCTCGTACTCTTCGTTGTGGCGCACGGTGATGTTGTTGTTGCTGAAGTGGTAGCTCAACGCCTGGGAGATTTCCGAGTCGAGGAAGCTCAGCAACTGGTCGCGGTTATCCACCAGCTCCACCAGTACACCCAGGCCGCTGAAGATCGAGGCGTATTCGCAGCCGATCACACCGGCGCCGTAGATGATCAGTTTGCGCGGGGTGTGGCCCAGGCTCAGGATGGTGTCGCTATCGTAGATACGCGGGTGGTGGAAATCGATGTCCGCCGGGCGATACGGGCGTGAACCGGTGGCAATGATGATGTGCTTGGCCACCAGTTTCTCGACCACGCCATTAGGGCAGACCACTTCGATGGTTTGCTCGTCGGCGAAGCTGCCGGTGCCGAAGAACAGGTCGACGCGGTTGCGGGCATAGTAGCCGGTACGCGAGGCGACTTGCTTGGAGATGACTTTCTCGGCGCTCTTGAGCACGTCCGGGAACGAGAACCAGCGCGGCTCACCAATGGCCCGGAACATCGGGTTGGTGTTGAACTGCATGATCTGGCGCACCGAGTGACGCAAGGCCTTGGACGGGATGGTGCCCAGGTGGGTGCAGTTACCGCCGACCTGGCGACGGCTATCGACCATCGCCACCTTGCGCCCAGCTTTGGCGGCGTTCATCGCCGCACCTTCTCCAGCCGGGCCGGAACCCAGTACCACCACGTCGTAGTTGTAGACAGCCATGCGTACTCCTCAGAACAGGCCAGGCGTACGGTTGGACGCCGGGCTAAATCATGCCGCGGCCAGCGGTCATGAAGGACAATTCGGCTCAAGTGTGTGAACCGGGGCACAGTCTATATAAGGCTCAACGCCGCGAACATTAACCCTTGGTCGCGTCGTAGGCCAGTCTTGCCTTTACTACACCATCAGGAAATTGCAATTACACTGCCAGCAAGCCCCTTTGCAGGACTGGCCATTATGCGACATGTCGCTTTCTGTTTATTACTGATGCTGTCGATCACGGTGCAGGCCAATGAGGCGAACCGGTTGAAGCAGGCCGACTTTCCCGCACAGTCCCAGCAACTGACCTTGAAAAACCAGGCGGTGCTCACCTATCTCTGGGCGGATGTGTACGCGGCTGCACTGTATGCCCCGTCCGACGTGAGCGCCAAGCAGGCCTGGGCGCAACAAAAAGCGCTGCGCCTGACGCTGTATTACTTTCGCGAGATCGACCGCAATGATGTGATCAAAGCCGCCACTGCCACGCTGGAGCGCCAGCAAGCCAGCGCCCGCCTCAAACCCGAAATAGACAAACTGCACGCCAGCTTCCGGGATATCCGCAGCGGTGATCGGTATGCCCTGGATTTTCATCCGGGACGTGGTTTGAATTTGGAGATCAATGGGCAGGTGGTGTTCAGCAGTCGCGACGATGAGCTTGCCAGGACCTACCTGAGCCTCTGGCTGGCGCCCAACGGGCTGTCCGAACGCTTGCGTACCCAGTTGCTCAATTGAAGATTTGCGCTGGCTGAACGACCGCCTTCGCGAGCAAGCCCGCTCCCACATTTAACCGCGCGCGCCCTGAAGACACCCGGTCGAATGTGGGAGCGGGCTTGCTCGCGAAGAGGCCCTCACAACCATAAAAAAGCCCCGAACCAGTCGGGGCTTTTTCATTTACTGCTGATACTTAGCGCGGAAACGCAGGCGGGTTGACCCCGGCCATGTCTTCCATCACGCGAACCACCTGGCAGCTGTAGCCGAACTCGTTGTCGTACCACACGTACAGGACAACGCGGTTGTCCTGGGTAATGGTCGCTTCCGCGTCCACCACACCGGCGTGGCGCGAGCCCACGAAGTCGGTGGAGACCACTTCCTGCGAGTTGACGAAGTCGATTTGCTTATGCAGATCGGAGTGCAGCGCCATGAAGCGCAGGTACTCGTTCATCTCTTCACGGGTGGCGGCTTTCTCAAGGTTCAGGTTGAGAATGGCCATCGACACGTTTGGCGTCGGAACGCGGATCGCGTTACCGGTCAGCTTGCCGGCCAGCTCAGGCAGTGCCTTGGCAGCAGCGGTAGCAGCACCGGTCTCGGTGATCACCATGTTCAACGCGGCGCTACGGCCACGGCGATCGCCCTTGTGGAAGTTGTCGATCAGGTTCTGGTCGTTGGTGTACGAGTGAACGGTTTCGACGTGGCCGTTGACGATGCCGAACTTGTCGTTCACCGCCTTCAGCACCGGCACGATGGCGTTGGTGGTGCAGGACGCGGCGGACACGATCTTGTCGTCCGCGGTGATTTCACCGTGGTTGATGCCGTGAACGATGTTCTTCAGCTTGCCTTTGCCAGGCGCGGTCAGGACAACGCGATCAACACCCGGGCAGGCCAGGTGCTGGCCCAGGCCTTCGGCGTCACGCCATACGCCGGTGTTGTCCACCAGCAGGGCGTCCTTGATGCCGTACTGGGTGTAATCCACCTCGGACGGGTTCTTCGCGTAGATCACCTGGATCAGGTTACCGTTGGCGGTGATAGTGTTGTTTTCTTCGTCGATGACGATGGTGCCGTTGAACGGACCGTGTACCGAATCGCGGCGCAGCAGGCTGGCGCGCTTGGTCAGGTCGTTCTCGGCACCTTTGCGCACGACGATGGCACGCAGGCGCAGGCCGTCGCCGCCACCGGTTTTTTCGATCAGGATGCGTGCCAGCAGGCGGCCGATACGACCGAAGCCGTACAGCACCACGTCGGTGCCTTTGCGGGCAGCGGCGTTTTGCTGGCCAACCACATCGGCCATTTCTTCACGCACGAACTGCTCGGCGGTACGGCCGGCGCCTTCCTTGCGGAATTTGTAGGCCAGCTTGCCCAGGTCTACCGAAGCCGCGCCGAGCTTGAGCTCGCTCATGGCTTTGAGCAGTGGGAATGTTTCGTGGACGGAGAGTTCGCTGTCGTCGGCGGAACGGTGACGCGCAAAGCGGTGGGCTTTGAGAATCGCGATGACGGACTGGTTGATCAGGCTGCGGCCATAGATCGAGCTCACCACATTGTTATTGCGGTACAGCTGACCGATAAGCGGAATCATCGCTTCAGCGAGTGCTTCACGGTCGATCCATTCACCAAGACACTGGTCGGGCTTCTGAGTCACGGGAACCTTCCACATGTAGGGGCAGAAAAAAGGGGCTACATTATGCCGCCCGACCGCCCCCGGAGCAATGCGCCCCGGACAACAAAAACCACTTGCGGAAAATTGACACGCCGCTACAGCCCAGTAAATACGCGGGTTCCAGAAGGCCACCAATGGCACGCGCAGGACAACTTGTCCGTAACCCTCCGAAAAACGCGTACATTTTGGCACTACATAATGAGTCAAAACCCGCCATTGTTTGTCTTAGCCACTACATTTCCTACAAACCGTTATAGGCTCAGTCAGAAACTGACAGGCGGCACCTTGGCCCGTTACAATTACCGACTTTGTCGCAACGCTTGGAGCTCAACCTTCCGTGCCCGTCCTGCGTCTACCGCTTCTCCCTGCTGCGGCAGGTAAACAGCACTGGGGCAACCTGCCCGGTGCCGCCCTGAGCCTGGCCATCGCCGAGGCTGCCAGCGCAGCCAAGCGTTTTACCCTGCTGCTCACCGCCGACAGCCAAAGCGCCGAACGGTTGGAGCAGGAGCTGAGCTTCTTCGCCCCCGATTTGCCGGTGCTGCATTTCCCCGACTGGGAAACCCTGCCCTACGACCTGTTCTCGCCGCACCAGGACATCATCTCCCAGCGCATCGCCAGCCTGTACCGCTTGCCGGAACTGGCACACGGCGTGCTGGTGGTGCCTATCACCACGGCCTTGCATCGTCTGGCGCCGACCAAGTTCCTGCTGGGCAGCAGCCTGGTGCTGGATATCGGCCAGAAGTTGGACGTCGAACAAATGCGCACACGCCTGGAAGCCAGCGGCTACCGCTGTGTCGACACGGTGTACGAGCACGGTGAGTTCGCGGTGCGTGGCGCGCTGATCGACCTGTTCCCGATGGGCAGCAAATTGCCGTATCGCATCGACCTGTTCGATGACGAAATCGAGACCCTGCGTACCTTCGATCCGGAAAACCAACGCTCCATCGATAAAGTCGACTCGGTCAAGCTGCTGCCCGCGCGGGAATTCCCGCTGCAAAAAGACGCGGTGACCCGCTTCAAGGCGCGCTTCCGTGAACGCTTCGACGTCGACTTCCGCCGCTGCCCGATCTTCCAGGACCTGAGCAGCGGGATTACCCCCGCCGGTATCGAGTACTACCTGCCGCTGTTCTTCGACGAAACCTCCACCCTCTTCGATTACCTGCCCCAGGACACCCAAGTGTTCTCGCTGCCGGGCATCGAACAGGCGGCGGAAAATTTCTGGAACGACGTGCGCAACCGCTATGAAGAGCGTCGCGTCGATCCGTCCCGTCCTTTATTGCCGCCCGCCGAACTGTTCCTGCCGGTGGAAGACTGCTTCGCCCGCCTGAAAAGCTGGCCGCGTGTAGTCGCCAGCCAGCAGGATGTGGAAACCGGCGTCGGCCGCGAACGCTTCCCGGCGGGAACACTGCCGGATTTGGCGATCCAGGCCAAAGCCACGCAACCGCTGGAAGCGCTGTCCAATTTCCTCGGTGACTTCCCCGGCCGCGTGCTGTTTACCGCTGAATCCGCTGGCCGTCGCGAAGTGCTGCTGGAACTGCTCGAACGCTTGAAGCTGCGCCCGAAAACCGTCGAAAGCTGGCCGGACTTTGTAAAAAGCAAAGAACGCCTGGCGATCACCATCGCACCGCTGGACGAAGGCCTGCTGCTGGACGATCCGGCTTTGGCACTGATCGCCGAAAGCCCGCTGTTCGGCCAGCGCGTGATGCAGCGTCGTCGGCGCGAAAAACGCGCCGACGCCAACAACGATGCCGTGATCAAAAACCTCACCGAACTGCGCGAAGGCGCGCCGGTGGTGCACATCGACCACGGCGTCGGCCGCTACCTGGGCCTGCAGACCCTGGAGATCGACAACCAGGCCGCCGAATTCCTCACCATGGAATACGCCGAGGGCGCCAAGCTCTACGTGCCGGTGGCCAACCTGCATTTGATTGCGCGCTACACCGGCAGCGATGACGCCCTGGCGCCGTTGCATCGCCTGGGTTCGGAAACCTGGCAGAAAGCCAAGCGTAAAGCCGCCGAGCAGGTGCGCGATGTCGCCGCCGAATTGCTCGACATCTATGCCCGCCGCGCCGCCCGCGAAGGTTATGCGTTCGCCGACCCGAAAGCCGACTACGCCACCTTCAGCGCCGGCTTCGCCTTCGAAGAAACCCCGGACCAGCAAACCACTATCGAGGCGGTGCGCGCCGACATGCTCGCGCCCAAGCCGATGGACCGCCTGGTCTGCGGCGATGTGGGCTTCGGCAAGACCGAAGTGGCCATGCGCGCCGCCTTCATTGCCGTGCACGGCGGTCGCCAGGTAGCCATCCTGGTGCCGACCACCCTACTCGCCCAGCAGCACTACAACAGCTTCCGCGACCGCTTTGCCGATTGGCCGGTGACTGTAGAAGTGATGAGCCGCTTCAAGTCGGCCAAGGAAGTGAATGCCGCCGTCGCCGACCTGGCCGAAGGCAAGATCGACATCGTGATCGGCACCCACAAGCTGCTGTCGGACGATGTGAAGATCAAGAACCTGGGCTTGGTGATCATCGACGAAGAACACCGCTTCGGCGTGCGCCAGAAAGAACAGCTCAAGGCCCTGCGCAGTGAAGTCGACATCCTCACCCTTACCGCCACGCCGATTCCGCGCACGCTGAACATGGCCGTGTCGGGCATGCGCGACCTGTCGATCATCGCCACGCCGCCGGCGCGCCGCTTGTCGGTGCGCACCTTCGTGATGGAGCAGAACAAAAGCACGGTCAAGGAAGCGCTGTTGCGTGAACTGCTGCGCGGTGGGCAGGTGTACTACCTGCACAACGACGTGAAGACCATCGAGAAATGCGCCGCCGACCTCGCCGAGCTGGTGCCGGAGGCACGTATCGCCATCGGCCACGGGCAGATGCGCGAGCGCGAACTCGAACAGGTGATGAGCGACTTCTATCACAAGCGCTTCAACGTGCTGATCGCCTCGACCATCATCGAGACCGGTATCGACGTGCCGAGCGCCAACACCATCATCATCGAGCGCGCCGACAAGTTCGGCCTAGCGCAATTGCACCAGCTGCGTGGCCGGGTCGGGCGCAGTCACCACCAGGCGTACGCCTATTTGCTGACGCCGCCGCGCCAGCAGATCACCTCCGACGCGGAAAAGCGCCTGGAAGCCATCGCCAACACCCAGGACCTGGGCGCCGGTTTTGTATTGGCCACCAACGACCTGGAAATCCGTGGCGCCGGCGAACTGCTGGGCGACGGCCAGAGCGGGCAGATCCAGGCGGTGGGTTTCACGCTGTATATGGAGATGCTTGAGCGCGCGGTGAAAGCCATCCGCAAAGGCGAACAACCGAACCTCGATCAACCGCTTGGCGGCGGGCCGGAAATCAATCTGCGCTTGCCCGCGCTGATTCCCGAAGATTACCTGCCGGATGTGCATGCGCGGCTGATCCTGTACAAGCGCATCGCCTCGGCCACCGATGAAGAAGGCCTTAAAGACCTGCAGGTGGAGATGATCGACCGCTTCGGCCTGTTGCCGGAACCGACCAAGAACCTGATACGCCTGACCTTGCTCAAATTGCAGGCCGAGCAATTGGGCATCAAGAAGGTCGACGCCGGACCGCAGGGCGGACGCATCGAATTCGAAGCGCAAACGCCGGTGGACCCGCTGGTACTGATCAAACTGATCCAGGGCCAGCCCAACCGCTACAAGTTCGAAGGGGCTACGCTGTTCAAGTTCATGGTGCCGATGGAACGTGCCGAAGAACGCTTTAATACCTTGGAGGCGTTGTTCGAGCGCCTCATCCCGAAATCTGCTTGAAGGACGCCCCAATGCGCCTGTTCCGCATGTTGAGCCTGTTGTTGGTGGTCGTGGCCCCTGCGGCGTTCGCCGACAGCCCGTACCAGGTGGAAATGATCCTGGTGCGCCAGAACGCCGAACCGGTGATCAACAGCCGCGCCGCTCCGGAAAACTGGGATGCCGGGGCAGCGCGCCTGGGCGATAAGTTGAGCCCGCCGCGCCTGAGCAATATTGTCGACAAGCTGCGAGCCGACTCCAGCTACACCGTGCTGGCGCACAAGGCCTGGGAGCAGAACCTCGGTGAGCAACCGGTCAAAGTCGCCATCACCGACGGCCAGGAACAGTTCGGTCAGTTTCCCATCGAGGGCGTGTTGAGCCTGCAACTGGGCCGTTTTACCGACATTGATGCGAACTTCTGGATCAACCAGTTCGACGCCAACGGCAGCGTGATCGCCAGCGAGCATCTGAGCCAGACCGACGTGCGCACCAAGAATAACCAGCTCAACTACCTGGACGGTGGCCACCTCGCGCTGCTGATCAAGATCACCTCGCTGACCGCCAAGCCACCCAGCGCGCCACCGCCCGACATTCAGGACTGATCCAGCACCATGTCCCTCACGTCGTCGCTGACCAAACCCCTGGCCCCTTCCTGGGCCAATCGCTTTAAAGAGCAGAGCCTTGAGCGCGGGCGACGGTATGCCCTGGAGAACCGGGTGCGCATCGTCGAGTGCGGCGACAGCACCATCGTCGCCAGTTGCGAAGGCTCCGGCGGCAACGTATATCGGCAGACCATCTCGTTGCGTGAATCGGCCAAGGGCACCTTGATCCTGGTGGACAGCCGCTGTACCTGCCCGGTGCACACCAACTGCAAACACATTGCCGCGGTGTTGCTCAAGGTCCAGGAAACCCTGGCCTACCCCGCCGCCGCACAGGATGCCGAGCTGTTGGAAAAACTCCAGGCCGTGCTGGAAAACCGTGCGGTGCTGCCGCAAGTGGTGATGGAAGATGTGGTGCCGGTGCCGCGCCTGTGGATGGCCAGCGTCGAATTCAGCGCCTTTGAACCGCGCAACGGCAAGATGCAGCGCTATATCCAGCACCGGGCGGCGCTGTCGTTCAACTACTTAGACAACTATGTCAGCGGGCAGAAAAACGCCGACATCATCGTGCGCCAGGACACCCAGAGCCTGCGTATCAAACGGCATCCGGAGCTTGAGCAACCCTATCGCGAACAACTGCGCCTGCTGGGCTTCAAGATCGCCACGCGCCAGAGCAAGGCCCTGCCGGAAAGCGCCGGCGAGCTGTTCGAAATGGTCAATGACAGTGCGTGGCTGAACTTCACCCTCAATGCCACGCCGACACTCCGGGCCGAGGGCTGGGAGCTGCTGATCGATGATGATTTCGGCTTCGACCTCAGCGCCGTCGATGATTGGTACGCCACCGTTGATGAAGGTCCGGAGCGGGACTGGTTCGATCTGGAGCTGGGGATCATCGTCAATGGCGAGCGACTGAGCCTGTTGCCGATCCTGCTGAACCTGATGCGCTCCCACACCGAGATTCTCAACCCGGAGAAACTGGCGCGGCGCCGCGATGATGAGCTGATCCTGGTGAATATCCCAGGGCTGCCCAATGGTCACGGCCCGATACAGGTCGCGCTGCCCTACGGTCGACTGAAACCGGTGCTGGCGACCCTCGGTGAGTTTTACCTGCAGGAAGCCGGCACCACCACGTTGCGCTTGGCCAAGGCCGATGCGATCCGGCTTAATCCGTTGGAAGACCTGCCGCTGCAATGGGAAGGTGGCGAGAAGATCCGCAACTTTGCCCAGCGCCTGCGGGACATCAAGGATTTCACCTGCGTAGCGCCTGAAGGGCTGAACGCAACCCTGCGCCCCTACCAACTGGAAGGCTTGAGCTGGATGCAGTCGCTGCGTCAGTTGGATGTCGGCGGCATACTTGCGGATGACATGGGCCTGGGCAAAACCCTACAGACCCTGGCGCATATTCTCAGCGAGAAGGCCGCCGGTCGCCTGGATCGGCCGTGCATGGTGGTGATGCCCACCAGCCTGATTCCCAACTGGCTGGATGAGGCGGCGCATTTCACACCGCAACTCAAAGTGCTGGCGCTGTATGGCGCAGGGCGTAAGAAACATTTCGCCAACCTGCAGGACTATGACCTGCTGCTGACCACCTATGCACTGCTGCCCAAGGACATCGAACAACTCGCCGCCCTGCCCTTGCATGTGCTGATCCTCGATGAAGCCCAGTACATCAAGAACCCGTCCAGTAAGGCGGCCCAGGCGGCGCGCGAGCTGAATGCTCGCCAGCGCCTGTGCCTGAGTGGTACGCCGCTGGAAAACCACCTGGGCGAGCTGTGGTCGTTGTTTCACTTCCTGCTGCCCGGCTGGCTCGGTGACGTGAAAAGCTTCAACCGCGATTACCGCGTGCCCATCGAAAAGCGCGCAAGCGATGTGCGACTGCAGCACCTCAACGGTCGGATCAAACCTTTCCTGCTGCGCCGCACCAAGGAGCAGGTGGCGACAGAATTGCCCCCCAAGACCGAGATTATCCACTGGGTCGACCTCAATGAAGCCCAGCGCGACGTATACGAAACCATGCGCCTGGCCATGGACAAGAAAGTCCGCGACGAGATCACCCGCAAAGGCGTGGCACGCAGCCAGATCATCATCCTTGAGGCGCTGCTCAAGTTGCGCCAAGTGTGCTGTGACTTGCGGCTGGTCAACGACGCAACCTTGCCCGCCCGTGGCAGCAGCTCAGGCAAACTCGATAGTTTGATGGAAATGCTTGAGGAACTGTTTGAGGAAGGTCGGCGGATCCTGCTGTTTTCCCAATTCACCTCGATGTTGAGCCTGATCGAAGTCGAGCTGAAAAAACGTGGCGTGGCCTACGCACTGCTCACCGGCCAGACCCGGGATCGGCGCACGCCGGTGAAGGACTTCCAGAGCGGCAAGCTGCAGATTTTTCTGATCAGCTTGAAGGCCGGAGGCGTGGGCCTGAACCTGACCGAAGCCGATACGGTGATCCACTACGACCCGTGGTGGAACCCGGCCACGGAGAACCAGGCCACCGACCGTGCCTATCGCATTGGTCAGGAAAAGCCGGTGTTCGTCTACAAGATGATTGCCAGGGGCACGGTGGAGGAGAAAATCCAGCACCTGCAGAAGGAAAAGTCCGACCTGGCAGCGGGCGTGCTGGATGGGCGTACTACCGGAGACTGGCAGTTGGGCAACGAGGATATCGAAGCGCTGTTTGCGCCGCTGCCCAACAAACAGGAAAAGCGCTGACTGTCAGATCGCTATCGCAGGCAAGCCAGCTCCCACAGGTGACCGCGTTTCTTCAAGATAACTGCGGTCGAATGTGGGAGCTGGCTTGCCTGCGATGGGCGCACCGCGGTTTTCAGCCGATCAACTGCGCTTCACGCAGCGCGGTAACTGCCACCAACCAACGCGGATCCTGCTTGTAGTCCGTCGACGCAATCGCCCGGCCGCGCATGCGAGCGATTCGATCCGATGGCTTGACCTTCATACGCTGCGCGGCGCTCAACGCCAGTTCGGCAGCCGCACGATCGTTGCACACCAGCCCCATATCGCAACCCGCCGTCAGCGCCGCTTCGATGCGGCTGGCGGCGTCGCCCACCACATGGGCACCAGCCATCGACAGGTCATCACTGAAAATCACCCCATCGAACTGCAACTCACCACGCAGGATGTCCTGCAGCCAGCGGCGCGAGAACCCAGCTGGCTGGGCGTCGACTTGCGGGTAGATCACGTGCGCGGGCATCACGGCCGCAAGTTGCTTGCTCAGGCGTGCGAAAGGCACCAGGTCATTGGCGCGAATCTGTTCCAGGCTACGTTCATCATTGGGAATGGCGACGTGGGAATCGGCCTCAGCCCAACCGTGACCGGGAAAGTGCTTACCGGTAGCGGCCATGCCGGCGCTGTTCATGCCACGGATGAATGCGCCAGCCAGCACGGCGGCACGCTCGGGGTCGCCTTCGAAGGAACGGGTGCCGACCACGGCGCTGCGTTGGTAGTCCAGGTCCAGCACCGGGGCGAAGCTCAGGTCCAGGCCAACGGCCAACACTTCTGTCGCCATGATCCAGCCGCACTGCTCGGCCAAATACTCGGCGTTGGGGTTGTCCGCCAATGCACGCATGGCCGGCAAGCGCACGAACCCCTGGCGCAGGCGCTGTACGCGACCGCCTTCCTGGTCGACGGCCAACAGCAGGTCCGGGCGCACGGCTCGAATCGCCGCGCTCAACTCCCGCACTTGGCGCGGATGCTCGATATTGCGCGCGAAAATGATCAGGCCGCCCACTTCAGGCTGGCGCAGCAGATGGCGGTCCTCGGCCGTCAGCCAGGTGCCGGCCACGTCGACCATCAAAGAACCTTGCAGGGCAGCAGTCATAAACCTTCCTTAAATAACGCACACAACCCGTTGCCCTCACCAGGCACAGTGAGCACAACGGGTTGCGAGTAAATAGCTGAATTCGGCATGGGCCGCTAGCTTAGCGGATGCAAGCGGTCGCGCCCACCCGGTGCGGTCAAACCTTGGCGGGTATTGGCGCGGACTTGCTGCGTGGGCGCAATTGAGCAGCGGCCATGGCGGCGTCGGTCACACCGGTTTCGGCACGCATGCCGGCGGCCAGGAACGGCACCATCAGGCGCATGACCTGTTCAATTGAGGTATTCACGCCGAAATCGGTCTCGGCAATGGCCCGCAACGCCTTGATCCCGGACATGCTGAACGCGGCAGCACCGAGCATGAAGTGCACGCGCCAGAACAGCTCGATCGGCGGAATACGCGGAGCCGCCTCGTTAACCAGCAACATATAGCGACGAAAAACCTTGCCGTACATGTCTTCCAGGTAACGGCGCAGGTGACCCTGGCTCTGGCTGAACGCCAAGCCTAACAAGCGCATGAAAATCGACAAATCGTTGCCGCTGCGGGGCTGAACGACCAGGGCCTGCTCGACGAGGATTTCCAACAACTCTTCCAGGGTCGGCTTATGGTCAGCCTTGGCCTGGCGACGCTCCAGCTCACGGTCAAGACTGGCGCAGAACGGCCCCAGGAAGCGCGAGAACACCGCTTGGATCAAGGCCTTTTTCGAGCCGAAATGGTAGTTCACAGCAGCGAGGTTGACGCCAGCCTTGCTGGTGATCAGCCGCAATGAGGTTTCAGCAAATCCTTTTTCCGCGAACAATTGCTCGGCAGCATCGAGAATGCGTTCAACGGTTTCCGACTGGGCCATGGCTACTCCGCCTGACAAACACTTGTTTGAAACATACGTTTCAGGGTGTGTCTTGTCAAGCCTGCGGGTTCGCTTTCCGGCCGGGCAGTCATACATTTCATCGCTATTTAATCACATCCATACCGGTCTGTAGGCAGCGCTATCCCTGGCTTGTGGGAAGCATGCCCGATGACCGTCCAGCGGAGGGGCGGAAAAGGATGATTGCCAAGCGCAGTTCACTGTATATAATCCCAGTCACTGTATAAAAAGACAGAGCGATCAACATGCTAAAACTGACGCCACGCCAAGCTGAGATTCTGGCTTTTATCAAGCGCTGCCTCGATGACAACGGCTATCCGCCGACACGAGCGGAAATTGCGCTGGAACTGGGGTTCAAGTCCCCCAACGCCGCTGAAGAACACCTCAAGGCCCTCGCTCGCAAAGGCGCGATCGAGATGACCCCCGGTGCCTCGCGCGGTATTCGCATCCCTGGCTTCGAAGCCAAGGCCGACGAATCGACCCTGCCGATCATCGGCCGCGTCGCCGCCGGTGCGCCGATCCTGGCGCAACAGCACGTCGAGGAGTCCTGCAACATCAACCCGACCTTCTTCCATCCTCGCGCCGACTACCTGTTGCGCGTCCATGGCATGAGCATGAAGGATGTGGGCATCTTCGATGGCGACCTGCTGGCCGTCCACACCACCCGCGAAGCCCGTAATGGCCAGATCGTCGTCGCCCGTATCGGCGATGAAGTCACCGTCAAACGCTTCAAGCGCGAAGGCAGCAAGGTCTGGCTCCTGGCCGAGAACCCTGAGTTCGCCCCGATTGAAGTGAACCTGAAAGATCAGGACCTGGTGATCGAAGGCTTGAGCGTCGGCGTCATTCGCCGCTAGAGGAGGCATCATGCAACTCGTCCACACCCCACAACACACACAACTGTCGCTGTTCGAGGCCTTCATGGCCCAACCCCTTGCGCCTATCCTCAAGAAAACGGTCGAGGCGCCCTGGGGCGCCGAACCTGAGGCGTTCAGTGAATTGTCGTTGCGCGGTGCTGCGGGGAGTTGCCTGAGCCTGCTGGCGCCGATCCTGCGTGACCTGAGCGAGGAACAGGACGCCCGCTGGCTGACGCTGATCGCCCCACCCGCCAGCCTGACCCAGGCCTGGCTGCGGGATGCCGGCCTCAACCGCGAGCGCATCCTGCTGCTGCAACCGCGCGGCACGCAAAGTGCCCAGCAGTTGACCTGCGAAGCACTACGCCTGGGCCGCAGCCATACGGTGGTGAGCTGGTTGAATCCGTTGAATGCAAGCGCCAAGCAGCAACTGATCAGTGCTGCACGTACGGGTGATGCGCAAAGCTTGAATATTCGATTGGGCTAAAGTCACAAGCCGACCTGTGGCGAGCGAGCTTGCTCGCGCTGGTCTGCGAAGCAGACCCAAAACTGGCACCGTGGAATGCCTAACCTATCGTATAAATCTATTTAGGGCCGCTTCGCAGCCCAACGCGAGCAAGCTTGCTCGCCACAGAAGCCCCATCAACCACAATAGCGCTCTTCACCACAGGGCTCAGTGAAGAACCCGCGGCCCCTCGTCTTTCTCCGGCTCGCCTTCCGCCAGGCGACCGGCCATCTGCACGCCCACGCTCAACATGGCTTTAGCCACTTCCACGTGCTGGCCTTGCAGGAACTGCTTGGCATCTTCGGAAAAATCCAGGATGACCAGAGAACCCTCGTCCTCAGCCCGGCGCAGCTCGATTCGGCCGTCAGGCAACTCAACAATTTCTAGAAAGGACGTTGGCATAAAAGTCTGTTCTCCACGAAAGGCCGGGATTATATCAGTCATCCACCCAGCCCCGCAGAGGATCTGAACAGGTTTGTTGACAGCTTGATGAATGGTCGCCTACAGGATGCTCAGCACTCGTTGAGACCTTCGCGAAAGCGCAGCGCCATCTTTTTCAGTTCCTGACGCCAGCCCTCCAGCTCTTCACGGCTCAACGGCTTGGGCTCTTCCTCTTCCACCGCAACCGCCACGATCAGTGGCTGCGTCACATCGCCCTTGGGCACATGCGGAATACGCGGTGGCTGGAACATATCGGCATGCGCCTTGAGCAAACGCGCCACCCAACTGTCAGGGCTTTGAGCCATTTCCACCAACTCGGCCAGCTCAGGAATCGCCATCGAGTCCAGCACTTCGCGATTCATGATCATTTCTGCACGGGGCGAACGGGCCTGGGGCAGGCGGTAAAACCCGGCGATTTCATGACACAAACCCAGCAAGGCGCCATACAGGTGAAACAACGCTGCTTCACGCCCCGCCTGGACCAGCGCGATGGCATTCATCTCTTTCCCTTCCTCGGCGCGGCCAAGGGCTTCCAGGGATAAACCCGCGAAGTAAATTTTCTGATTGGTACGGGTATAGAGTTCGTTGGCCATGATGGCAATCTCCACAACGAATAAGCACGATGCTGGCTGTGTAGGAGCGAGCTTGCTCGCGAAAAACCTGAGAGCGCCATTATGTACCTGGCTTCCCGCGTTATCGTTAACGATTTTCACGAGCTAGCTCGCACCCACACCCAAAAAAAGGCCGCCTGTGCAGGCGGCCTTTGTATTTCGCAGATTAGTTGATCAAGCGCCCTGGCGCTTGTCCTCAACCTTCCACTTACCGCCGTCGTAGAACGCTTTCCAGCCTGTAGGTTTGCCGTCCACTTCGGTCTGCACGTACTGCTCCTTGGTCTTGCGGCTGTAGCGGATCACGGCTGGGCGACCATCCGGGTCCTTCTTCGGCGCTTCACACAGGAAGTGGTACTTCGGATCAATCTCGTCCTTGTGCGGCACGATCTCCAGCACCAACGGTGCACGGGTCTCGCGGTTTTTCGGGAACTGGCTGGCGGCCAGGAACAGCCCCGAAGCGCCGTCACGCAGGATGTAGGTGTCGTTGACCTTCTCGCACTTGAGCTCGGGCATCTTCACCGGGTCCATCTTCGGCGGCGCCGCGTCACCGCTTTTCAGCAGTTTGCGGGTGTTCTTGCAGGTCGGGTTGGTGCAGCCGAAGAACTTGCCGAAACGGCCGGTCTTGAGTTGCATCTCGCTGCCGCACTTATCGCATTCCAGGCTCGGACCTTCGTAGCCCTTGATGCGATAGGTACCTTCTTCAATCTCGTAGCCGTTGCAATCCGGATTGTTACCGCAGATGTGCAGCTTGTGCTTCTCGTCCAGCAGGTAGGCGTCCATCGCCGTGCTGCAGATCGGGCAACGGTGCTTGCCACGCAGTACCAGCGACTCGGACTCACCCTCGTCGTCGGCGGCGATTTCATCACCTGGCACCAGGTTGACGGTGGCCTTGCAGCGCTCTTTCGGCGGCAGGCTGTAGCCCGAGCAACCGAGGAACACGCCAGTGGACGCCGTACGAATCTGCATCGGCCGACCGCAGGTCTGGCACGGAATGTCGGTCATCACCGGCTGGTTGGCGCGCATGCCATGTTCAGGGCTTTCGGCTACTTCAAGCTTTTTCTTGAAGTCGCCATAGAACTCGTCCAACACGTTTTTCCAGTCGCGTTCGCCCTGGGCCACGTCATCGAGATTCTCTTCCATACCGGCGGTGAAGCCGTAGTCCATCAGGTTGGAGAAGCTCTCGGACAGGCGCTCGGTCACGATGTCGCCCATCTTTTCCGAGTAGAAACGACGGTTGTGCAGCGCAACGTAGCCACGGTCCTGAATGGTCGAGATGATCGCCGCATAGGTCGAAGGACGACCGATACCGCGTTTTTCCATCTCTTTTACCAGGCTGGCTTCCGAATAACGCGCCGGCGGCTTGGTGAAGTGCTGGGACGGGTCGAGCTGGATCAGCTTGAGCGTGTCGCCCTGGGCCATGTCCGGCAGCACGTCGTCATCGCCAGGCTTGGCGATTTGCGGCATCACACGGGTATAACCGTCGAACTTGAGGATACGGCCTTTGGCACGCAGCTCGAAATCCGAAGCCGCGACAGTCACTGTGGTGGACAGGTATTGCGCCGGCAGCATCTGGCAAGCCAGGAACTGGCGCCAGATCAACTCGTAGAGGCGCTCAGCGTCGCGCTCCATGCCGCTCAGCTTGGCAGGCGTGGTGTTGGCGTCAGAAGGACGGATCGCTTCGTGAGCCTCTTGTGCGCCTTCCTTGCTGCTGTAGACGTTCGGCTTCTCCGGCAGGTACTTCTTGCCGAACTCTTCTTCAATATAGGTACGCGCCATCGCGACCGCGTCCACCGACAGGTTGGTGGAGTCGGTACGCATGTAGGTGATGTAGCCGGCTTCGTACAAGCGCTGGGCCATCATCATGGTTTTCTTCACACCGAAGCCCAGGCGGTTACTCGCGGCCTGTTGCAGGGTGGAAGTGATGAACGGTGCCGATGGCTTGCTGCTGGTCGGTTTGTCTTCACGCTTGACGATGTTGTAGCTGGAAGACTTGAGCTTTTCCAGCGCGGCCATGGCCTGGGCTTCGTTCAGCGGCTTGAAGGCCTCGCCTTTCTCGCGGGCCACTTCAAAGCGCACGTTGGCGCCCTTGGCAGTGCCGAGGTCGGCGTGGACTTCCCAGTACTCTTCGGGGATGAACGCACGAATCTCGCGCTCACGCTCCACCACCAGCTTTACCGCAACCGATTGCACACGACCGGCCGACAGGCCACGGGCGATCTTGGCCCACAGCAGCGGCGAAACCATATAACCCACGACGCGGTCGAGGAAACGACGGGCCTGCTGGGCGTTGACGCGGTCGATGTCCAGTTCGCCCGGCTTGGAGAAAGCTTCCTGGATGGCTTTCTTGGTGATTTCGTTGAACACCACGCGCTTGTAGCGGCTGTCATCACCGCCAATGGCTTCCCGCAGGTGCCAGGCAATGGCTTCCCCTTCGCGGTCCAAGTCCGTCGCGAGATAGATGGTGTCGGCATCTTTGGCGAGCCGGCGCAGCTCTTCGATGACCTTTTCCTTGCCTGGAAGGATTTCGTACTTGGCCTTCCAGCCATGTTCCGGGTCCACACCCATGCGCGAGACCAGCTGCTTGCGCGCTTTCTCTTTAGGGGTGAGCACCGGACCTTCGCCCGCAGCCGCCTTGCCGCGCTTGGCGGCTGGCTCCTTGCTGGCGCTAGCCGAACCGCTGGTGGGCAGGTCTCGGATATGGCCGATACTCGACTTCACCACGTACTCGTTGCCCAAGTACTTGTTGATGGTCTTGGCCTTAGCCGGGGATTCCACAATGACCAGCGATTTGCCCATGGATCGGAAAATTCCTGAATTCGAGAAGTGAAAGGCAGTTGGCGCCTGTCGCGGCAACGCTATATATAGTGGCAACAAGGTGAGGTCAAGCGCAGCATTCTGCGCGACCTGCCGTTATCGCCCTGAAAAAAGACTGGGTTCGGCCTGGACCAAAGCAAAGCGCGGGACCTGCTCGCCGTCAACTTCGACGGTCTCCACAAACATGCTCAACGGGCGCACCCAAAAGCCGTAATCGCCATACAGTGCTTGGTAGAACACCACTTCTTCTTCGGTCTCGGAGTGGCGCGCCACACTGAAAACACGGTACTGCGGACCTTTATAATGCTGGTAGAGCCCTGGTTCGACTTTCATGCTCTGGCCCCCTTACAAAATTTGTTAAAAAAAAAATACAAAACCACCCAAAAACAAAAACCGGGGCACTGGGCCCCGGCTTCCGTCAACCCAACGCTTAGACGCGTTCGAAGACGGTAGAAATGCCTTGGCCGAGACCAATGCACATGGTTGCAACCCCGAGGTTGCCGCCATTTTGCTTCATCACGTTAAGCAAAGTGCCGGAGATACGCGCACCGGAGCAACCGAATGGGTGGCCCAGGGCAATCGCGCCGCCGTGCAGGTTAACCTTCTCATTCATCTTGTCGAGTACTTTCAAATCTTTCAGCACAGGTAGGGCCTGTGCGGCGAAAGCTTCGTTGAGCTCGAAGAAGTCGATGTCGTTGATGGTCAGGCCCGCGCGCTTCAAGGCTTTTTGTGTGGCCGGTACTGGACCATAGCCCATGATTGCCGGGTCCACACCTGCCACGGCCATCGAACGGATCACGGCCAGCGGTTGGATGCCCAGGTCCTGGGCACGCTGCGCCGACATCACGATCATGCACGAAGCACCGTCGGTGATTTGCGACGAAGTACCGGCAGTCACGGTGCCGCCCTTTGGATTGAACGCCGGCTTCAGAGCCGCCAGGCTTTCGAGGGTGGTATCCGGACGAATGGTTTCGTCGTAGTCGAACAGTTTCAGGAAACCGTTCTCGTCGTAGCCGTTCATCGGGATGATTTCATCCTTGAACTTGCCTTCCACAGTCGCCTTGTGGGCGAGCTGGTGGGAACGCAGGCCGAACGCGTCCTGGGCTTCGCGGGTAATGCCGTGCATTTTGCCAAGCATTTCCGCAGTCAGGCCCATCATGCCCGAGGCTTTTGCCGCGTACAGCGACATGTGCGGGTTAGGGTCAACGCCGTGCATCATGCTGACGTGGCCCATGTGCTCCACGCCACCGACCACGAACACATCACCGTTGCCGGTCATGATGGCCTGGGCGGCGGTGTGCAGCGCGCTCATCGACGAACCGCACAGGCGGCTCACGGTCTGGCCGGCGGCGGTGTGCGGGATCTGGGTCATCAGCGACGCCATGCGCGCGATGTTCCAGCCCTGCTCCAGGGTCTGGTTGACACAGCCCCAGATCACGTCTTCGACTTCGTTCGGGTCGACCTTGACGTTGCGTTCCAGCAGTTTGCTGATCAGGTGTGCCGACATATCTTCGGCACGGGTGTTGCGGTGCATGCCGCCCTTGGAGCGGCCCATCGGCGTACGACCGAAGTCGACGATCACGACGTCTCTTGGATTCAAGCTCATAAATATTCTCGCTCTAGTCGTCTGGGCACTTAACCGAAGAAGCGCTGGCCGTTCTTGGCCATTTCACGCAGCTTCGCGGTCGGGTGGTACAGCGGGCCCAAATCAGCGTATTGATCAGCCAGGGCAACGAACTCGGCCACACCGATCGAGTCGATGTAACGCAGCGCACCACCACGGAATGGAGGGAAACCAATACCGTACACCAGGCCCATATCGGCTTCGGCGGCGGTCTCGACGATGCCGTCTTCCAGGCAACGTACGGTTTCCAGGCACAGGGCGATCATCATCCAGTTGATGATGTCCTCGTCCGACACCTCACGCTGTTCGTAGATGACCGGAGCCAGCACTTCGTGCACCGACGGGTCGGCCACTTTCTTCTGCTTGCCCTTCTTGTCGGCCTCGTAGGCGTAGAAACCCTTGCCGTTCTTCTGGCCCAGGCGCTTGGCCTCGTACAGCGCGTCGATCGCCGAGCGGCGGTCGTCTTTCATGCGGTCCGGGAAGCCTTCAGCCATCACGTCGCGACCGTGGTGGCCGGTGTCGATGCCGACCACGTCCATCAGGTACGCCGGGCCCATTGGCCAGCCGAATTTTTCCATGACTTTGTCGATGCGCACGAAGTCCACACCGGCGCTGACCAACTTGGCGAAACCGCCGAAGTACGGGAACAGCACGCGGTTGACCAGGAAGCCCGGGCAGTCGTTGACCACGATCGGGTTCTTGCCCATTTTCTTGGCGTAGGCAACGGTGGTGGCAACGGCCAGCTCGCTGGACTTCTCGCCACGGATGACTTCCACCAGCGGCATCATGTGCACCGGGTTGAAGAAGTGCATGCCGACGAAGTTCTCCGGACGCTTCAAGGCCTTGGCCAGCAGCGAAATGGAAATGGTCGAGGTGTTGGACGCCAGGATGGTGTCGTCTTTCACCTGGGCTTCCACTTCGGCCAGCACGGCTTGCTTGACCTTAGGGTTCTCGACAACCGCTTCGACCACCAGGTCGACGTGGCCGAAATCGCCGTAGGACAGCGTAGGACGAATGCCGTTAAGCACTTCAGCCATTTTCGCAGCGGTCATGCGACCTTTGTCCACGCGGCCGACCAGCAGCTTGGCGGCTTCTGCCAGGCCTTGCTCGATACCGTGCTCGTTGATGTCTTTCATCAGGATCGGCGTGCCTTTGGACGCCGACTGATAGGCGATACCGCCGCCCATGATACCGGCGCCGAGTACGGCAGCCTGTTTCACGTCCTTGGCGATTTCGTCGTAGGCCTTGGCCTTTTTCTTCAGTTCCTGATCGTTCAGGAACAGGCCGATCAGGCTCTGGGCTGCGGAGGTTTTCGCCAGTTTGACGAAGCCAGCCGCTTCCACTTCCAGAGCTTTGTCGCGACCGAAGTTCGCGGCTTTCTGGATGGTCTTGATCGCTTCAACCGGCGCCGGGTAGTTCGGGCCAGCCTGGCCAGCCACGAAACCTTTGGCGGTTTCGAACGACATCATTTGTTCGATGGCGTTGAGCTTGAGTTTTTCCAGCTTCGGCTGACGCTTGGCCTTGTAGTCAAATTCGCCGCTGATGGCGCCCTTGATCAAGTTCAGTGCAGCTTCGGCCAGTTTGTCCGGGGCAACCACAGCGTCGACAGCACCGACTTTCAGCGCGTCTTCAGCACGGTTTTCCTTGCCAGCGGCAATCCACTCGATGGCGTTGTCGGCACCGATCAGGCGCGGCAGGCGTACGGTGCCGCCGAAACCTGGGTAGATGCCCAGTTTGACTTCAGGCAGGCCGATCTTGGCCGTGGCCGACATGACGCGGAAGTCTGCCGCCAGGCACATTTCCAGGCCGCCGCCCAACGCGATGCCGTTGATCGCGGCGACGGTCGGTACATTGAGGTCTTCAAAATCGCTGAAAATCTTGTTGGCTTCGAGGTTGCCAGCCACCAGCTCGGCATCGGGCAGCTTGAAGTTGTCGACGAATTCGGTGATGTCAGCGCCGACGATGAACACGTCCTTGCCGCTGGAAACGATCACGCCCTTGACCGAAGCATCTGCTTTGATGGTGTCTACGGCCTGACGCAATTCATTCAGGGTTAGACGGTTGAACTTGTTGACGGACTCACCCTTGAGGTCGAACTTCAGTTCGACGATGCCACTTTCAAGAGCCTTAACCGTGATGGCTTTACCTTCGTAAATCATCAACTGATCTCCACGATATGGAAGCTGAACAGTACACATTGGACGCTGGCCTCTGGTTGGACATTGATGAATTCGCCAATGTTCACGCCAATCCGCCAGGCACACCCGCCAATGCGATAGTCGGGATTCTGTATGAGCGGTCTGACAGACAAACGCTCAATTCATACGCCCGTTTGATTTGGGTACGCCACCTTCATCCAATTCCGGGCAATTGTCAATCGCTCGAAAGGCTAGGAAAAACGCGACTTTCCAGTCATTTCAGAACCCCAACCCTAAGCCCGCGACTCGTCAATATTCAACTATTCACGAAATCAATAAGGGAAAAGATGTGGGAAAGGGCTGTACAGAACGGGATATGCCGCTACGCTAGCGACAACCGTACCGCGCCTGGATGAATATCCGACGCAGGGAACACAGAATTACCGGCCTGCCTGGCCAACTCCAGCCCGATGATGATGTCGGGCTTTTTATTGCCCAGCGTTTCTGTAGGAGCGAGCTTGCTCGCGAAAATCGCCAACGATAACGCATCGCATCTGGGTTAATGCGACGCTCTCGGGCTTTTCGCGAGCAAGCTCGCTCCTACAGAGAGCCGCTCTCAGGCCAGGGCTTTAAGCAGCGTATCGATATCCTTCAGGACGCTGGGCTCACCCTTCTCACCCCAATACAGAGCGATCATCTGCTTGTCCGCCTCGATCTTGTAGACGTTGTCCGGCAGCTTCGCAAAATACGGCAACAACTTTTCATCAGTGCAGACTTCACGCCACTGATTCACCCATACCCCCGGCTCCAACTGCCAATAGCTCCAGATCGCCGGCGTGCTGCCGCGTCGTGGCCGGCAATACTGCGCACAGGGGCTCGGCGGCTCTTGCTTGAGCCAATGCGGCCACTCCTGGGGCGACAACTGCATGGCCAGGCCAATGCGGCGTGCCTCCATGCGCAGGGCCATGCGCCCACTCTGATGGCGCGACGGGCGCAGCCATGCCAGAGGGCTCAGAACCACCACAAGGATTGACACCACTATCCAGACCGTCATATGTGTACTCCCGAATTTCTAGATGAGCGGATTTGATCTGACGCAACCCCATCCGCTTGAAAGCAGCCATACTGAACATATTGCAGTCCCTTGGAGGAACGCCTCATGCCCTACCAACATATTCTGGTCGCTGTCGATCTGACCGAAGAGTGCGATCCAGTGATCAAGCGCGCGCAGGAGTCAGCATTGGCCAATGGCGCCATACTGTCGCTGGTGCATATCGTCGAGCCCATGGCCATGGCCTTTGGCGGTGACGTGCCGATGGATCTTTCCCAGTTGCAGCAACAACAGTTCGATCAGGCCAAAGAGCGCCTCGACCGTTTGATTCTCAAATACCCGCACTTGAAAAAGGAAGACTGCCACCTCACCTACGGCCAACCGCGCCAGGAAATCCACCATCTGGCCAAGGAAAAGGGTTGTGACCTGATCGTGGTCGGCAGCCATGGCCGTCACGGGCTGGCGTTGTTGCTCGGTTCCACCGCCAATGATGTGCTGCACGGTGCGCCGTGCGATGTGCTGGCCGTCAAGCTGAACAAAGCCTCATAAATCCCCCTGTAGGAGCTGGCTTGCCAGCGATAGCGGAGTGTCAGCCAGCACATATATCAACTGACAGAATGCAATCGCTGGCAAGCCAGCTCCTACAGTTGAAGCGCATTTCATATAAAAAACCCGGTGCTCATCAGATGAGCACCGGGTTTTTTAATGCACTGGATTCACTCAGGCATCCAACTCGGCCCAACGCTCAACCAGTACTTCCAGCTCCTGGTTCAGTTTCTCCAGGGAGGCGATGACCTTGGCGGTTTCTGCCGCCGGACGCAGGTAGAAACCGGCGTCCGCCATGTCCGCTTCGACGGCGGCAATCTGCTGTTCCTTGGCCTCGATATCACCCGGCAAGGCTTCCAGCTCACGCTGCAGCTTGTAGCTGAGCTTCTTCTTGCCCACCGGAGCCGCCTCTACAGCCGGCGCAGCCGCCGCCACTGGGGCCACCACCGCCGAGTTCAAGTCGGCCTTGCCAGACTTGCTCTCGGTCACACCCAGCAGGCGCGGCGAGCCGCCCTGGCGCAGCCAGTCCTGGTAACCACCGACGTATTCACGCACCTTGCCTTCACCTTCGAAGACCAGGGTGCTGGTGACCACGTTGTCGAGGAATGCCCGGTCGTGACTCACCATCAGCACAGTGCCGTTGAAGGTCAGCAGCACCTCTTCCAGCAGTTCGAGGGTTTCCACGTCGAGGTCGTTGGTCGGTTCATCGAGCACCAGCAGGTTGGCCGGCTTGCTGAACAGCTTCGCCAGCAGCAGGCGCGCACGCTCACCACCGGACAAGGCTTTCACCGGCGTACGTGCACGCTGCGGGCTGAACAGGAAGTCGCCCAGGTAGCTGAGCACGTGGCGGCTCTGGCCGTCGATATCGATAAAGTCGCGGCCTTCGGCGACGTTGTCGATCACGGTTTTTTCCAGGTCCAACTGGTGGCGCAGCTGGTCGAAGTAGGCCACGTCAATGCGCGTGCCCTCTTCCACGGTGCCGCTGGTTGGCTGCAGACCGCTGAGCATCAGCTTGAGCAAGGTGGTCTTGCCGGTGCCGTTGGCGCCCAGCAGGCCGATACGGTCGCCGCGCTGCAGGACCATGGAGAAGTCCTTGATCAGGAACGGGCCGTCCGGGTGATGGAAGCTGACGTTCTCCAGCACCATCACTTGCTTGCCCGACTTGTCGGCGGTGTCCAGCTGGATATTCGCCTTGCCGGTGCGCTCGCGGCGTTCGCTGCGCTCGACACGCAGGGCTTTCAGGGCGCGTACGCGGCCTTCGTTACGGGTGCGGCGGGCCTTGATGCCCTGGCGGATCCAGACTTCTTCCTGGGCCAGCTTCTTGTCGAACAGCGCGTTGGCGGTTTCTTCGGCAGCCAGCGCGGCTTCCTTGTGTACCAGGAAGCTGGCGTAGTCGCCGTTCCAGTCGATCAGGCCGCCACGGTCCAGTTCAAGAATGCGGGTGGCCAGGTTCTGCAGGAAGGAACGGTCGTGCGTGATGAACAGCACGGCGCCCTGGAATTCCTTGAGGGCTTCTTCCAGCCAGGCAATCGCGCCAATGTCCAAGTGGTTGGTCGGTTCGTCGAGCAGCAGCAGATCCGGCTCGGACACCAGGGCCTGGGCCAGCAGCACGCGGCGACGCCAGCCACCGGACAACTCGGCGAGGGTCTTGTCGGCCGGCAGTTGCAGGCGGCTCAAGGTGCTGTCGACCAGTTGCTGCAAGCGCCAGCCATCACGGGCTTCGAGGTCTTGCTGAACGTGCATCAGCTTGTTCAGGTCATCTTCGGTGACGCAGTTCTGCGCCAGGTGATGGTATTCGGCGAGCAGTGCGCCGACGCCGTCGAGGCCTTCGGCAACCACGTCGAACACTGTCCGTCCGTCGGCCACCGGCAATTCTTGCGGCAATTCGCCGATCTTGAGGCCCGGCGCGCGCCATACAGAGCCGTCATCGGGCTTCTGGTCGCCTTTGACCAGCTTCATCATGCTGGATTTGCCGGTGCCGTTGCGGCCGATGATGCACACCCGCTCACCACGGGCGATCTGCCAGGACACCTTGTCCAACAACGGCATAGCGCCGAAAGCAAGGGACACATCGCTGAATTTGAGCAGGGTCATACGCTTCTCCAAAAACTGGGCGCGCATTCTACCTGAGTTAGGGGTGGGATGCGGCTGGCATTTTCGCTGCCGACACGTTCTGTAGGACATTTGCTACGAACTTGAACGAACCGCCCGGCAAAGCTTTCGTCAGTGTCGGGCAAAAGGCTAAGCTAGGGGCAATCAGTGTCGACGACGTCGGCACTTGTCCAGATTCCTCTGCACGGACGTCTCATGCGCAGTCGCCTTTTCAGCTTTTTATCTTGTCTGCTTCTTTCCGCCACCGCCGTTCAATCCGCCCAGGCCGTGGACCTCACCACCCAACGTCAATATTACGATGAAGCCAAACGCGCTTTGGCCAAGGGCGATACCGGCCCGTACATGCAATACAGCCAGGCCCTGGCCGATTACCCGCTGACCCCGTACCTGGCCTATGACGAACTGACGGCGCGCCTGAAAACCGCGAGCAACCAGGAAATCGAGCAGTTCCTCGCCAAAAACGGCGACCTGCCGCAGGCCAACTGGATGAAACTGCGCTGGTTGCGCTGGCTGGCCGAGCGTGGCGATTGGCAGACCTTTGAAAAGTACTACGACGCCAAGCTCAATTTCGTTGAGCTGGACTGCCTGCAGGGCCAGTACCAGCTCACCCACAATCTGAAAGCCGAAGGCTACAAGACCACCGAAAAGCTCTGGATGACCGGCAAGTCTCAACCGGCTGCCTGCGATGCCACCTTCGGCCAATGGGCGGCTGACGGGCAGCTCACCGAACAGAAGATCTGGGACCGCACCAAACTCGCCGCCGAAGCGCGCAACTACGCGCTCGCCAACAGCCTGGTGAAAACCTTGCCCACCCTCGGCGCCCAAGGCCGCCTGATGGTGGACGTGGCGCAAAAGCCCGACATGCTCAGCGACCCATCACGCTTCCTGCCAGCTACCGAGGCCATGTCGGACGCCGTCGGCCTGGGCTTGCGTCGCCTGGCCCGCCAGGATCCGGACAAAGCCATGGCCCTGCTCGACGGCTATGCCAGCAGCATGCACTTCTCTCGTGACGAAAAAGTGTCGATCGCCCGGGAAATCGGCCTGACCCTGGCCAAGCGCTATGACCCGCGCGCCCTTGAGGTGATGACCAAGTACGATCCGGAACTGCGCGACAACACTGTCTCCGAATGGCGCCTGCGCTTGTTGCTGCGCCTGGCACGTTGGGAAGATGCCTATCAGTTGACCCGCAAACTCCCACAAGACTTGGCGACCACCAACCGCTGGCGCTACTGGCAGGCCCGCAGCCTGGAGCTGGCCGAGCCGAAAAACCCGCAAGCGCTGGTGTTGTACAAGAACCTGGCACAAGAGCGTGACTTCTACGGTTTCCTTGCGGCAGATCGCTCCAAAGCCCCGTATCAGTTGAAGAACAAACCGCTACTGATGAGCCAGGCGCTGGTCAACAAAGTGCGCAACACGCCGGGCGTGCGCCGTGCGCTGGAATTCTACGCTCGTGGCCAGATCGTGGATGGCCGTCGTGAGTGGTACCACGTGAGCCGTCACTTCAACCGTGACGAGATGGTCGCCCAGGCCAGGCTGGCCTACGACATGAAGTGGTACTTCCCGGCGATCCGCACCATCAGCCAGGCGCAGTACTGGGATGACCTGGACATCCGCTTCCCAATGGCGCACCGCGACACCCTGGTGCGTGAAGCCAAGGTGCGCGGCCTGCATTCCAGCTGGGTATTCGCCATCACCCGTCAGGAAAGTGCCTTCATGGACGACGCCCGCTCCGGCGTCGGCGCCAGCGGCCTGATGCAACTGATGCCCGGTACCGCCAAGGAAACGGCGCGCAAGTTCAGCATCCCCCTGGCCTCCCCGGCCCAAGTGCTGGACCCGGACAAGAACATCCAGCTCGGCGCCGCCTACCTGAGCCAGGTGCACAGCCAGTTCAACGGCAACCGCGTGCTCGCCTCCGCCGCCTACAACGCCGGCCCCGGTCGCGTACGTCAGTGGCTGCGCGGCGCAGACCACCTGAGTTTCGATGTGTGGGTGGAAAGCATCCCGTTCGACGAAACCCGCCAGTATGTGCAGAACGTGCTGTCTTATTCGGTGATCTACGGGCAAAAGCTCAACTCGCCACAGCCGTTGGTGGATTGGCATGAGCGGTATTTTGATGATCAGTAGGCCACTATGTAGGAGCGAGCTTGCTCGCGAACAACCTGAGGACGCCGCTTAAAACCAGGATAGCTACGTTATCGTTGACGTTTTTCGCGGGCAAGCTTGCTCCTACAGAGACATCGATGCCCGCATTGAGAAATGCGGGCATTTTTTATGGACTGGACTTTAGTGTGACGCGTGCTCTTCAAGCCCATCACTGAACTGCAACGCCGCCAACCGCGCATACAACGCATTGCTCGCAATCAACTGCTGATGCGTCCCCACCGCCACCAACTTGCCCTGGTCCATCACCGCAATGCGATCAGCGTTCTTCACCGTGGCCAGCCGATGGGCGATCACCAGCGTGGTGCGCCCTTGCATCAACTGCGGCAGCGCTTGCTGGATCAGGTGTTCACTCTGGGCATCAAGGGCGCTGGTAGCTTCGTCGAGCAGCAGGATCGGCGCGTCCACCAGCAGCGCGCGGGCAATAGCCAGGCGTTGGCGTTGGCCGCCGGAGAGGCCCATGCCGCCGTCGCCTAGATGAGTCTGGTAGCCGTCGGGCATTTGCAGGATGAAGTCGTGGGCATGGGCAATGCGGGCGGCGGCTTCAACCTGTTCCTGGGTGGCGGTCGGGTTGCCGTAGCGGATGTTTTCTTCGACGCTGCCGAAGAACAGCGCCGGGCTCTGGGACACCAGGGCGAAGTGGCGGCGCAGGTCCATGGGGTCGAGTTCGGTGAGTGGATGGCCTTCGAGCAGGATGCGGCCTTGCTGGGGGTCGTAGAAGCGCAACAACAGGTCGAAAATCGTCGATTTACCCGCGCCGGAGGGGCCCACCAACGCGAGGGTTTCGCCAGGATTGATGGTCAGGTTCAGGCCGTCGATGGCGTAGCTGTCCGGCCGTGAGGGATAGGAGAAACGCAGGTCTTGCACCTCCATGCGGCCGCTGACACGGGCGGGCAATTGGACGGTGCCTGCGGTCGGCGCCTGGATCTCGTTGCTCGACTGCAACAACTCACCAATGCGCTCGGCGGCCCCGGCGGCGCGCTGCAACTCACCGAGCACTTCACTCAGGGTGCCGACCGCACTGCCGACTATAAGGCTGTAGAACACGAACGCCGCCAGCTCACCGCCGGAAATACGCCCGCTGATCACGTCCATGCCGCCGACCCACAGCATCACACCCACGGCGCCGAGCACCAGCATGATCACCAGGGTAATCAGCCAGGCGCGCTGGGTGATGCGTTTGCGCGCGGTGGTAAAGGCGTCTTCCACGGTCACGGCGAAACGCTGCTCGTCCTGCACCTGATGGTTGTAGGCCTGCACGGTCTTGATCTGGCCGAGGGTCTCGGACACATAGCTGCCCACGTCGGCGATGCGGTCCTGGCTTTGGCGCGACAAGCTGCGCACCCGGCGGCCGAAGATCAGGATCGGCGCCAGCACCAGCGGCAGCGCTACCACCACGATACTGGTGAGCTTGGGGTTGGTGACAAACAGCAACACGATGCCACCGATGACCATCAACGCATTGCGCAGGAACAGCGACAACGACGAGCCGATCACCGATTGCAGCAACGTGGTGTCGGTGGTCAACCGCGACTGGATCTCCGAACTGCGGTTGTTCTCGTAAAAGCCCGGATGCAGGTAGATCAAATGGTTGAACACTTGCCGACGGATATCCGCCACCACCCGCTCGCCGATCCACGACACCAGATAAAACCGTGCGAAGGTGCCCACTGCCAGCCCCAGCACCAGGACCATGAACAGGCCGATGGACTGGTTGAGCAAGTGCGGGGATTGGGTCATGAAACCCTGGTCCACCAGCAGGCGAATGCCCTGCCCCATGGACAAAGTGATGCCGGCCGTGACGATCAGCGCTAACAGGGCGCCAAGCGCCTGCCAGCGGTAGGGCGCGATGAAGCGGCTGGCCAGACGGATCGCGCGGCGTTGACGGACTGAGAACATGGAGGGCATCACCAATGAGGAACCTGTCCTCAACATTGGGGGAACTTGGGTAAATAACAATGAGTCAGGTTAATTATGCCCGCCGATACCTATCCCTAGAGGCTATCGGTCTAACCCCTGGCTGGAAATTTGTATCGGTTTCTGGTGGACTGGGTGTTCGAACAGGTGGCTT
The DNA here is from genome assembly GCF_013387025.1 of Pseudomonas reactans. NCBI lineage: Bacteria > Pseudomonadati > Pseudomonadota > Gammaproteobacteria > Pseudomonadales > Pseudomonadaceae > Pseudomonas > Pseudomonas reactans. The sequence goes on from NZ_JACAQP010000002.1 coordinate 55,466, forward strand.
TGAATGGAGTTGTAACAGCCTGGTCACGCGGGCGGCTTAGAGTGATGAGCAGAATGGGTACACAACCTGATGAGGAGACAGGCCATGACCTTGCAAAACAGCAGCGATGCCAAGATTGAAGTAATCCGCCAGCCGCAGCAATTGCCCTGCTGGTACGTCGATGCCAATGGCAAAGATGTGCAGATTACCGAAGAGATGATCCAGCAAGCGTGCAGCGAACTGGAACAGCGACTGGTCAAGCCTGCCCAACAAGGCTGAAGCGCCTATGCTCTTTCAAACCCGGCCTTGGTGGCCGGGTTTTTTATGGGGATCTAGACGCTCACGGCACCCAATGCGCTGATGATGTTCGACAATGCTGCCGACTCACCGTTAATGCGCACCTTCAAGCCATCAATTTCACGGCGCTCCGGGTAGTTTTTACGCAGCAGGTCAAACGCTTTACGCTGTTCTTCCACCGTTCCTACCAGGCTCCGCCGGAAGTCCGCATCATCACGGCGCGGGTCGTACACGCTGCGGCACAGGGTCGCCAGCGCCCAGGCCGGGTCGGTGGACGCGTTCAACTGCACCTCGGCCAACCACGGCGGCGGCAGCAAATCACTCAACTGAATACTCGGCTCCTGCCCCAGGTGCGCGCAGAACGCCTGATAGATCTGCGCCGTGCCGCGTTGCTTGCCATCCAGGCTGTAACCAGCGATATGCGGCGTGGCCAGCACGCACAGGTCGGCCAGGTCCACGTCCACTTCAGGTTCGCCCTCCCACACATCCAGCACCGCTTGCAGGTCTTCGCGCGCCAGCAACACCTCGCGCAGGGCGGCGTTGTCCACCACCGGGCCACGGCTGGCGTTGATCAGCCAGGTGCCGGGCTTGAGCTGGTTGAGCCGCTGGCGGTCGAACAGGTGCCAGGTGGAGCCATTGCCGGACTTGGTCAACGGCGTGTGCAGGCTGATCACATCGCACTGCTCGATGATCTGCTCCAGGCTGACGTAATCGCCGTCTTCGGCAATCTGCCGTGGCGGGTCACACACCAGCACGTTCCAGCCCAGGCCCTTGAGCACCTTGACCAGCCGCCCGCCCACTTCGCCGGCCCCGACCACGCCATAGGTGCGCTGAGTGAGGTCGGCACCTTCGATTTCAGCCAGGGTCATCAGGCTGCCCAGCACATAATCCACCACGCCACGGGCATTGCAGCCGGGGGCGCTGGACCATTGGATGCCGGCCTGCTTGAAGTAGTCGAGGTCCAGGTGATCGGTGCCGATGGTGCAGGTGCCGACGAAGCGCACCTTCGTGCCCTCCAGCAGCGCACGGTTGACGTTGGTCACTGAGCGCACCAGCAGCACGTCAGCCTGCTCGACCGTGGCTCGGTCGATGGAACGGCCGGGCACGCGGCGAATCTCGCCAAATCCCTGGAAGAATGCATCGAGCAGCGGAATATTTTCGTCGGCAACAATCAGCATGGCAGGCTCCTTTCGCGGACCCGCAGTGTACAGGGATCGCGGCCCGCGCTTACAAATCCCTAACACAGGTTTTTTCCTGACCAATGCGTCAAGGCGTAGAATCCGCGGTCCTTGCGCATCCCTTTATTGGACACCTGTACGTGAACACTGCCTCTGCCACCCTCAGCCGCCCCGCCCGCATCAGCCGGGAAGTCGGCGGCCTGCTGACGCTCGCCCTGCCGATCATGGTCGGCCAACTGGCCACCACTGCGATGAGTTTTGTCGATGCGGTGATGGCCGGCCGCGTCAGCCCCCAAGACTTGGCGGCGGTGGGCCTGGGCAACTCGATCTGGATTCCGGTCTACCTGCTGATGAGCGGTACGCTGCTGGCCACCACACCGAAAGTCGCACAACGCTACGGCGCGGGCCAATACAGCGAAATCGGGCCGCTGGTGCGTCAGTCATTGTGGCTGGCCTTGGTGGTCGGCATCATCGGCTCACTGCTGCTGCTCTGCGCCGAGCCGATCCTGCATGCAATGAAGGTTGAGCCGGACCTGATCGCGCCCACCATGGGTTACTTGCATGGCATCGCCGCCGGTATGCCGGCCATTGCGTTCTATTACGTGCTGCGCTGCTTCAGTGACGGCCTGGGTCGTACGCTGCCGAGCATGGTCATGGGCCTCTTCGGCCTGGCGCTGAACATTCCGCTGAACTACATCTTCATCTACGGTCACCTCGGCCTGCCGGCCATGGGCGGCGTAGGCTGCGGCTGGGCCACGGCTATTTCGATGTGGGCGATGATGCTTGGCCTGGCCGCCTGGACCCGCTGGGGGCCGGCCTACCAGAGCAGCGAATTGTTCAAGCGCTTCGACTGGCCGCAATGGGCGGTGATCAAGCGCGTACTGGGCATTGGCCTGCCGATTGGCGTGGCGATCTTTGCCGAGTCGAGCATTTTTGCGGTGATCGCCCTGCTGCTGGGCAGCTTGGGAGCCACGGTGGTGTCCGGTCATCAGATCGCGCTGAACGTCAGCTCTCTGGTGTTCATGATCCCCTACTCCCTGAGCATGGCCGTCACTGTGCGGGTCGGCCAGGCCCTGGGGCGTGGCGAACCGCGTGAAGCACGCTTCGCCGCCGGGGTGGGCATGGGCACGGCATTGGCCTACGCCTGCCTGTCCTGCAGCCTGATGCTGCTGTTTCGCGAGCAGATTGCGGCAATCTATACGCCGGACCCGGTGGTCATTCACTTGGCTTCGACGCTGATCGTGTTCTCGGCACTGTTCCAGTTTTCCGACTCGATCCAGGTCACGGCGGCCGGCGCACTGCGTGGTTACCAGGACACCCGAGTGACGATGGTACTGACCTTGTTCGCCTATTGGGGCGTTGGCCTGCCGGTGGGTTACGCACTGGGGCTGACGAATTGGCTCGGCGAGCCGAGCGGCCCCAGCGGCTTGTGGCAAGGGCTGATCGTGGGACTGAGCTGTGCGGCGGGGATGTTGCTGGTGCGCCTGGCGCGCAGTGCACGCCGGCGTATCCGCGCCGACAAGGCACATCTGTAGGAGCGAGCTTGCTCGCGAAAAACCCGAGAGCGCCGCGTTAACCCAGGTGCGCCACGTTATCTTTGAGGATTTTCGCGAGCAAGCTCGCCCCTTAAGTACATCGAGTGATCAGTCGGCTTTTTTGCGGATCCAGTACAAGTACGTACCGGCCTGCTCCTGCTGACCCACCAGTTCGTGGTCAAGGAACACGCAGAACTTGGGGATATCGCGGCGCGTGGACGGGTCGGTCGCGATCACCTTGAGCAAGCCGCCGGGCGGCAGGTCGCGGATGTGCTGGTGCAGCATCATCACGGGTTCCGGGCAATTCAAGCCTGTTGCATCTAAGGTGCCGTCGACGGCGCTGTCGAAAATATCGCTCATGATCTACTCCTGAAACTGGCCGCCAGTCTACCGGGCCTTGGTTTTCTTCACATCCACCAACCGACGCAAATGGCAGGTCACTTCCTCACGGTCGTGGTACAGCTGCTTGCAGCCGATCTCCACACGGATGCCGCGCGCCTTGAAGCCGTCTTCGATGCGTTCCAGCAGGCGCTTCACTTCGGCGTAGCGCTGCTTCATCGGCAGCTTCAAGTTCACCACCGCCTCGCGGCAATGCCCTTCGCCGATCCAGGTTTCCAGCAACGCGGCGTTACGCGCCGGCTTTTCGACGATGTCGCAGACCATCCAGTCCACCGGCTGCTTGGGCACGAAGGTGAAACCGTCGGCCATCAAGTGCTGCACCAGGCCAGTGTCCATCAGGCTTTCGGCCATCGGGCCGTTGTCGATGGCGGTCACCAGCATGCCACGGTTGACCAGTTGCCAGGTCCAGCCGCCGGGCGCTGCGCCGAGGTCCACGCCGGTCATATCACCGTGCAGGCGCTCGTCCCACTGGTCGCGGGGGATGAAGTGGTGCCAGGCCTCTTCCAGCTTGAGGGTCGAACGGCTGGGCGCTTCGCGGGGGAACTTGAGGCGCGGAATACCCATCGGCCACATCGCCGAGTTGTTCGACTCGGCCAGGCCCATGAACACTTCGCGGCCACTCTTGAAGGTCAGCAGCAGGCGCGGCTTGCTCGGGTCGTCCACCAGCTTGCCGGCGTTCAGCAGGGCTTTGCGCAGGTGCACTTCGAATTTCTTGCAGAAGTTGGACAGTTCCTTGCCGTCGTTGGTATCGACCATCTCCAGCCACAGGCTGCCGCACACCGGGAATTCGCGCAGGTGGGCGAGGATCACGCTGATGCGGTCGGTTTCCGGCAGATCGATGAACACCCCGCGCGCCCACTGCCGAGGAAAGATCAGCTCGGCAAAGCGCTGGCCGTGCATCAGGCGCTGGGCGCCGTCTTCTTCGGTGCAGACAAATTCGGCGCAGGCGCTGCCGGTCTTGGCCTTGGCGTAGCCGGAAACGTTCAGACGCGCGGCGAGGTCCGCGATCTCGGAACAGACTTCGCCTTCAAAACCCGGGCGGCAGTGCATAAAAAGGGTGTTCATCAACTCTCCAAGTGAATCAACTGACGTTGCGCTGTCGCAATGCCTGTCATGAAAACCCGCGCATGATAACGGAGTTCGGAACCTTGGACTTAACGATAGAGTCCAGTTATTAGCCTGCTAATGAAAACAGGGCTAAGTTGATAGCTCTGTTCGTCCCGTCAGGTCCGTAGCCGTGCGGACCATAAGGAGTCGTGTCATGTCATCGCTTGATAGCCTGAGTACCCTTAAGACCCTTGAAATAGACAGCAAAACCTACCACTACTTCAGCCTGCCCGAAGCCGCCAAGAGCCTGGGTGACCTGGACAAGCTGCCGATGTCGCTGAAGGTGCTGCTGGAAAACCTGCTGCGCTGGGAAGACAACAAGACCGTCACCGGCGCCGACCTCAAAGCCATTGCCGCCTGGCTCAAGGAACGCCAGTCCGACCGTGAGATCCAGTACCGCCCCGCTCGAGTTTTGATGCAAGACTTTACCGGCGTCCCCGCCGTGGTCGACCTGGCCGCCATGCGCGCCGCCGTGGCCAAGGCTGGGGGCGACCCGCAGCGCATCAACCCGCTATCGCCCGTGGACTTGGTGATTGACCACTCGGTGATGGTCGACAAGTTCGGCAATGCCGACGCCTTTGAGCAGAACGTCGACATTGAAATGCAGCGCAACGGCGAACGCTACGCCTTCCTGCGCTGGGGCCAGAGCGCCTTTGACAACTTCAGCGTGGTGCCACCGGGCACCGGCATCTGCCACCAGGTCAACCTCGAATACCTCGGCCGCACCGTGTGGACCAAGGACGAAGACGGCCGCACCTACGCCTTCCCGGACACACTGGTCGGCACCGATTCCCACACCACCATGATCAACGGCCTCGGCGTACTCGGCTGGGGCGTGGGCGGGATCGAAGCGGAAGCGGCGATGCTCGGCCAGCCGGTGTCGATGCTGATCCCGGAAGTGATCGGCTTCAAGCTCACCGGCAAATTGAAAGAAGGCATTACTGCCACTGACTTGGTGCTGACCGTGACCCAGATGCTGCGCAAAAAAGGCGTAGTGGGGAAATTCGTCGAATTCTACGGCGACGGCCTGGCTGATCTGCCGTTGGCCGACCGCGCCACCATCGCCAACATGGCCCCGGAATACGGCGCCACCTGCGGCTTTTTCCCCGTGGATGAAGTGACGCTGGACTACCTGCGCCTCTCCGGCCGTCCCGCAGAAACCGTGAAGCTGGTCGAGGCTTACACCAAAGCCCAGGGCCTGTGGCGCAATGCCGGCCAGGAGCCGGTGTTCACAGACAGCCTGGCCCTGGACATGGGCAACGTCGAAGCCAGCCTGGCCGGGCCGAAACGCCCGCAGGACCGCGTGGCACTGCCGAATGTCGGCCAGGCCTTCAGCGACTTCCTCGACCTGCAATTCAAACCCACCAACAAAGAAGAGGGCCGCCTGGAAAGCGAAGGCGGTGGCGGGGTTGCCGTGGGCAATGCCGACCTGGTGGGCGAAACCGACTATGAATACGACGGCCAGACCTATCGCCTGAAAAACGGCGCGGTGGTGATCGCCGCGATCACGTCCTGCACCAACACCTCCAACCCCAGCGTGATGATGGCGGCTGGGCTGGTGGCGAAAAAGGCCGTGGAAAAGGGCCTGACGCGCAAGCCTTGGGTTAAGACCTCCCTGGCGCCAGGCTCCAAAGTGGTTACCGACTATTACAAAGCGGCGGGCCTCACTCAGTACTTGGACAAGCTGGGCTTCGACCTGGTGGGTTACGGCTGCACCACCTGCATCGGCAACTCCGGCCCGCTGCCCGAGCCGATCGAAAAAGCCATCCAGAGGGCCGACCTTGCGGTGGCTTCAGTGCTGTCAGGTAACCGCAACTTCGAAGGCCGCGTGCACCCGCTGGTGAAAACCAATTGGCTGGCTTCGCCGCCGCTGGTGGTGGCGTATGCCTTGGCGGGCACCGTTCGCATCGATATCAGCAGTGAACCGCTGGGGAATGACCCAGACGGCAAGCCGGTGTACCTCAAGGACATCTGGCCCAGCAGCAAGGAAATCGCGGATGCCGTGGCTCAGGTCAGCACCGGTATGTTCCACAAGGAATACGCCGAGGTCTTCGCCGGTGACGAGCAATGGCAAGCCATTGAAGTGCCACAGGCCGCCACCTACGTGTGGCAAAAGGATTCGACCTATATCCAGCATCCGCCGTTCTTCGACGACATTGCCGGGCCTCTGCCGGTCATCAAAGACGTCAAAGGCGCCAACGTGCTGGCGTTGCTCGGTGATTCGGTGACCACCGACCACATCTCCCCGGCCGGCAATATCAAGACCGACAGCCCTGCCGGTCGCTACTTGCGCGAACAAGGCGTGGAACCGCGCGACTTCAACTCCTACGGCTCACGCCGGGGCAACCATGAAGTGATGATGCGCGGCACTTTTGCCAATATCCGTATCCGCAATGAAATGCTCGGCGGCGAGGAAGGCGGCAATACGCTGTACATCCCCACCGGCGAGAAGATGGCGATCTATGACGCGTCGATGAAGTACCAGGCCTCGGGCACGCCCTTGGTGGTGGTTGCCGGCCAGGAATACGGCACCGGCTCCAGCCGCGACTGGGCAGCCAAGGGCACCAACCTGCTGGGCGTCAAGGCGGTGATCGCCGAGAGTTTCGAGCGGATCCACCGCTCCAACCTGGTGGGCATGGGCGTGCTGCCGTTGCAGTTCAAGCTGGATCAGAACCGCAAGACACTCAAGCTGACCGGAAAGGAGAGGATCGACATTCTCGGGCTGACTGACGTGGAGATCGTGCCGCGGATGAACCTGACGCTGGTGATTACGCGGGAGGATGGCAGCAGCGAGAAGGTGGAGGTGTTGTGCCGGATCGATACGTTGAATGAAGTCGAGTACTTCAAATCAGGCGGCATCTTGCACTATGTGCTGCGCCAGTTGATCGCCAGCTAGAGGACACCGGAGATCAAATGTGGGAGCTGGCTTGCCTGCGATTGCGGTGTGTCAGCTAGATACCTGTTAGCTGGCCTACCGCTATCGCAGGCAAGCCAGCTCCCACAGTTTTGACCGTATTTCAGGTCAGCCGAAGAGCCACTTCCACAGCAACACCAGCACAACAACAGCCAGCACCGGCCGCGCAATCCGGTAAGCCTTCGGATGCTTGCGCTTCCACTGCTTGACCACGCCGCTGAACTTGTCACTGAAGGTCTTGCTCCAGGCGTACGCCTGGTTGATCCCGCCCACGCGCTCGTCATCCAGGTTCTGCGGCGCAGTGGCGCGCCCCAATTGCTTGCTGACCCAACGGTTGACTCGGGTCATTACGCGGTTGCTCAGGGGGCGCTCGATGTCGCAGAACAGGATTACACGGGTCTGCTCGGTTTCGTTCTTGACCCAGTGCACGTAGGTTTCGTCGAACATCACGTCTTCACCGTCACGCCAGGCGTAGACCTGGCCGTCGACAAAGATGCGGCAGTCGTCGGAGTTCGGCGTGGACAGGCCCAGGTGATAACGCAGGGAACCGGCGAACGGATCGCGGTGCGGGTTGAGGTGGCTGCCGCCCGGCAACAGCGCGAACATCGCGCCTTTCACGTTCGGAATGCTGCTCACCAGCGCCACGGTTTTCGGGCACAGCGTCTCGGCCGACGGCAGGGGTTTGTCGTACCACTTGAGGTAGAAACGCTTCCAGCCCTTCTTGAAGAACGAGCCGAAGCCGGCGTCGTTGTTCTTTTCGGCCGCGCGGATGTAACCCTCGTCGAACAGGTGCATGGCCTCTTCGCGGATCACTTCCCAGTTGTCCTTGAGCACATCCAGTTCCGGGAACTTGCTGCGGTCCAGGTATGGCTTGGACGGCACGGCCGAGAACAGGTACATCAAGGCGTTATACGGGGCGAACAGCGCCGAATGGTTGACGAACTGACGCAATACCGGCAAACGCGCCTTGCCGCGCAGGTGCACGTACAGTGTGCTGCCGATAAACACCAACAACACCGACAGCTTGGCCGCTAAAGAAAAGGTCATGCAGCAACTCCTGAAAAAATGCGCCGGGCATCATAAACACTTGGGCCAGTATGCAGAAGGCCCAAGGTGTCAGTGCTGACACACATCAAGCCTGGTTTTCCTGATCGGTAAACAAATCGCTGAAGAGCATGCTCGACAGGTAGCGCTCACCGGAGTCCGGCAAAACCACCACAATGGTCTTGCCCTGCATCTCCGGTTTCTCGGCCAAGCGTACCGCCACGGCCATCGCGGCGCCGCAGGAAATGCCGCACAGAATGCCCTCTTCCTGCATCAGGCGCAGGGCCATGGCCTTGGATTCGTCGTCGGTCACCAGCTCCACGCGGTCAACCATCGACAGGTCAAGGTTCTTCGGCACGAACCCTGCGCCGATGCCCTGGATCTTGTGCGGGCTGGGCTTGATCTCTTCACCGGCCAGCGCCTGGGTGATCACCGGCGACACAATCGGCTCGACCGCCACCGACAGGATCGGTTTGCCCGCAATGTTCTTGATATAGCGCGACACACCCGTGATGGTGCCGCCGGTGCCCACCCCCGCCACCAGCACGTCCACGGCGCCATCGGTGTCATTCCAGATTTCCGGACCGGTGGTTTTCTCGTGGATCGCCGGGTTGGCCGGGTTTTCGAACTGGGCCGGCATGAAATAGGTGGCGGGGTCGCTGGCAACGATTTCGCCGGCTTTCTCGATCGCGCCCTTCATGCCCTTGGCCGGCTCGGTCAGCACCAGCTCCGCGCCGAGGGCCTTGAGCACCTTGCGTCGCTCGATGCTCATGGAGGCCGGCATGGTCAGCAGCAATTTGTACCCACGGGCGGCGGCGACGAATGCCAGGCCGATGCCGGTGTTGCCGGAGGTGGGTTCGACAATGGTCATGCCCGGCTTGAGTTTGCCGGTGCTTTCAGCGTCCCAGATCATGTTTGCGCCAATGCGGCACTTCACCGAGTAGCCTGGGTTACGCCCTTCGATCTTGGCCAGGATGGTCACACCACGCGGTGCGATCCGGTTGATCTGAACCAGGGGCGTGTTACCGATGGAGTGCGCGTTGTCTGCAAAGATGCGGCTCATGACGGGTCCTATTGGGCGGTCTTCTGGAAGGCCACAAGGGTATGCCTCGTGCCGCGAAGCGTCCAGTCGGAGGAACGTTGCGCGCTTCACAGTAGTCAATCTCCTACGAGCAAGGAGGACTGAACCATGAAACGTCGCTACAGCTGGCCACTATGGACCGTCGCCGGATTACTGGTAGTACTTGTCGCCCTGAGCATCGCCCTGCCCTATCTGGTGCGTAACTATCTGAATGAAAAGCTCGCCAACATGGGCGACTACCGTGGCCAGGTGGCCGATGTGGACCTGGCCCTGTGGCGCGGCGCCTACAAGATCAACGGTCTGGAGATCATCAAGGTCGACGGCAAGGTGCCGGTACCGTTCGTCAGGGCGCCGCTGATCGACCTAGCAGTGAGCTGGCACTCGCTGTGGTACGACCATGCGGTGGTGGCCAAGGTGCGTTTTATCAACCCCGAGGTGAACTTCGTCGACGGCGGCGCCAACAAGCAGGCGTCCCAGACCGGTAAAGGCACCGACTGGCGCGAGCAGTTAAGCAAGCTGGCGCCCATCACCCTCGACGAGGTGCGCATCGAAGACGGTAAGATCGCCTTCCACAACTTCAGTTCCAAACCACCGGTCAACATCAACGCCACCGAGGTCAACGCCAGCTTCTATAACCTGACCAACGTCGTCGACGTCAAAGGCAAGCGCGACGCTCGCTTCGAGGGCAAAGCCCTGCTGCAAGGCCAGGCGCCGCTGGAGGCCACTGCCACCTTCGACCCGCTAAGCAATTTCGAGAACTTCGAATTCCGCTTTCGCGCCAAGGACCTGCAACTCAAGCGCATGAATGACTTTGCCTCGGCCTACGGCAAATTCGATTTCAAGGCTGGCACCGGTGATGTGGTGATCGAAGCCCAGGCGGAAAAAGGCCAGTTGACCGGCTATATCAAGCCGCTGCTGCGCGACGTCGAAGTGTTTGATTGGCAACAGGACGTGGAAAACAAAGACAAGAACATCTTCCGCTCGATCTGGGAGGCCGTGGTCGGCGCCAGCGAAACCGTGCTGAAAAACCAGGCGAAAAACCAGTTCGCCACCCGTGTTGAACTCAGTGGCAGCGTGCACCAGCAAAATGTCAGCGCGTTTTCTGCTTTTTTGGCGATTTTGCGCAACGGCTTTATCCAGGCCTTCAATGCCCGCTACGAGCAA
>NZ_JACAQP010000002.1:66224-68422 GCF_013387025.1 Pseudomonas reactans
CAAGCCCGCTCCCACATGGGTACGAGTACAGATTCAGGTCGTGACTGGCCATTCAGATACTGAATAAGCCGCCTGCGTTCACAGTCGCCGGGGCTGCGCGGTATAGTCCGGGCATTGATGAATGCGAGGAAACACCGATGAAGTTCGAAGGCACCCAGGCCTATGTGGCTACCGATGACCTGAAACTGGCCGTCAACGCCGCCATCACCCTGGAGCGGCCGCTGCTGGTCAAGGGCGAGCCCGGCACCGGCAAGACCATGCTCGCCGAGCAATTGGCCGAGTCCTTCGGCGCCAAGCTGATCACCTGGCACATCAAGTCCACCACCAAGGCCCACCAGGGCCTGTACGAATACGACGCGGTAAGCCGCCTGCGCGACTCGCAGCTGGGTGTGGACAAGGTGCACGACGTGCGTAATTACCTGAAAAAGGGCAAGCTCTGGGAAGCGTTCGAATCCGAAGAGCGGGTGATCCTGCTGATCGATGAAATCGACAAGGCCGACATCGAATTCCCCAACGACCTGCTGCAAGAACTCGACAAGATGGAGTTCTACGTCTACGAAATCGACGAGACCATCAAGGCCAAGAAACGCCCGATCATCATCATTACTTCCAACAACGAAAAAGAGCTGCCGGACGCCTTCCTGCGCCGCTGCTTCTTCCACTACATCGCCTTCCCCGACCGCACCACCCTGCAAAAAATCGTCGATGTGCACTACCCCGACATCAAGAAAGACCTGGTCAGCGAAGCGCTGGACGTGTTCTTCGACGTGCGCAAAGTGCCCGGCCTGAAGAAAAAACCCTCCACCTCCGAACTGGTGGACTGGCTCAAGCTGCTGATGGCCGACAACATCGGCGAAGCCGTGCTGCGCGAACGCGACCCGACCAAAGCCATCCCGCCGCTGGCCGGTGCGTTGGTGAAGAACGAGCAAGACGTGCAGTTGCTGGAGCGTCTGGCGTTCATGAGCCGTCGCGGTAATCGCTGATGCTGCTCAACCTGTTCAACGAGATGCGTGCCGCCAAGGTACCGGTGTCGGTGCGCGAGCTGCTCGACCTGATCAACGCGCTGAAAATGCGCGTGACCTTCGCCGATATGGACGAGTTCTACTACTTGGCCCGGGCGATCCTGGTCAAGGACGAGCGGCATTTCGACAAGTTCGACCGGGCCTTCGGCGCTTATTTCAATGGCCTGGAAAAACTCGACGACCACCTGCAGGCGTTGATCCCCGAAGACTGGCTGCGCAAGGAATTCGAACGCTCGCTGACCGATGAGGAACGCGCGCAGATCCAGTCTCTTGGTGGCCTCGACAAACTCATCGAGGAATTCAAGAAACGCCTGGAAGAACAGAAGGAACGCCACGCCGGCGGCAACAAGTGGATCGGCACCGGCGGCACCAGCCCTTTTGGTTCCGGCGGCTACAACCCGGAAGGCATCCGCGTCGGTGACGCCGGCAAGCGCCAGGGCAAGGCCGTTAAGGTGTGGGACCAGCGCGAGTACAAGAACCTCGACGATCAGGTTGAACTGGGCACGCGTAACATAAAGATCGCCTTGCGCCGCCTGCGCAAATTTGCGCGCCAGGGGGCTGCGGAAGAGCTGGATATTGACGGCACCATCGACCACACCGCGCGTGACGCCGGGTTGCTGAATATCCAGATGCGCCCGGAGCGGCGCAACACCATCAAGCTACTGCTGTTGTTCGACATCGGTGGCTCGATGGATGCCCACGTGAAGATCTGCGAAGAACTCTTCTCCGCATGCAAGACCGAGTTCAAGCACCTGGAGTACTTCTACTTCCACAACTTCGTCTATGAGTCGGTGTGGAAAAACAACCAGCGCCGCACCTCCGAGCGCACCTCAACCCAGGACCTGCTGCACAAGTACGGCGCGGATTACAAAGTGATCTTTATCGGCGATGCGTCGATGGCGCCGTATGAAATCACCCAGGCCGGCGGCAGCGTCGAGCATTGGAATGAGGAGCCGGGCTATGTGTGGATGCAGCGTTTCATGGCCAAGTACAAGAAACTGATCTGGATTAACCCGTATCCGAAGGATACGTGGGGGTATACGGCGTCGACGGGGATTGTGCGGGAGTTGGTGGAGGATCAGATGTATCCGCTGACCTTGCGGGGGTTGGAAGAAGGGATGCGCTTTCTTTCCAAATAGGCGGTGTGCTCACTGACGCTATCGCAGGCAAGCCAGC
>NZ_JACAQP010000002.1:68436-112480 GCF_013387025.1 Pseudomonas reactans
GGAGCTGGCTTGCCTGCGATGCTTTTAGCTGTTCAAAAAGCGCTGCAAAAAGTCGACGTGCTGGCGATGCGCAGTCTCCTGCACCACCGGCGCCAGCCGCACCTTCTCCCCCGGCAAACACTGCGCCAGCCGCGCCAGCGCCAATGGCGTCAACGCGCCCAAGCGCGGATAACCGCCAATGGTCTGCCGGTCATTGAGTAACACAATCGGCTGCCCATCCGGCGGCACCTGGATCGCACCCAGCGGAATCCCCTCGGAGATCAGCGACGGCCCCTGATACTGCAACGACGTGCCCAACAGGCGCATGCCCATGCGGTCGGCGCGGCTGTCCAGGGTCCATTCGGTGTTGAACGCATCGAACAGGCTTTGCCCGCTGAACTGGCCGATCTGGGCACCGACGATCACGTCCAATGCAGCCTTGACCAGGCCGGGATCATTCAGCACTTTCATTGCGCCGCCGACGCCGGAATACGCCAAGCGCCCGCCTTCGACCAGTGCCTTGCCGAAACCGTCCACGCCGCCCAGTTCTTCACGCACAACGGTGGCGCAACTGCCCAACACGTCCGGCGCATCGAACCCGCCCGGCGCGGCCAAGTAAGCCCGTGCGCCATTGAATGGCTGGGTGAAACGCAAACGCTGGCCCTTTTGCAGGATAAAACTGCGTCCGGGGCTGATGGCGCGTTCGTCGATGTACGCGCCCAAGTCAGCACCGGCCAGGGCCAGCAGGCAATATTCCTCCGCCTGTACGGTAAAACCGCCCAGGGTGATTTCCACCACCGGCACGTCCAGCGCATTGCCCAGCAGCCAGTTGGCCCAGGACATCGACACCCAATCCAGCGCGCCGCCCTGGGTTACGCCCAGGTGACGCACGCCAAAGCGGCCGGCGTCCTGCAACAGGCACAGCGGTGTGCTGGCCTCGATGATCAAGCGGCTCATGCCTGCGCCTCCAACGGCGTGTCATCGCCACCCAGTGTGATGAATTCGGCGTGATCGACCGATTCGAAGCGCACCGTGTCACCCGGTTGCATCAGGCTGTAGCCGTCTCGCTCACGATCGAAGAGTTTGGCCGGCGTGCGGCCTATCAGGTTCCAGCCGCCCGGCGAGACCACCGGATAAGCGGCGGTTTGCCGTTCGGCGATGCCGACACTGCCCGCCGCCACGCGTTTACGCGGGGTGTTGAGGCGTGGCGCAGCGAGGATTTCATCCACCAGGCCCATAAAGGCAAAACCGGGGGCGAAGCCGAGGGCGAACACTTGGTATTCGTGGGCGCTGTGGCGGCGGATCACTTCGTCGATGGCCAGGCCGCTGCGCTGGCTGAGCAGGCTCAATTCGGGACCGACGCTCAGGTCGTACCACACCGGCAGCACATGGCACTGGCCGCTGCCCTGGGTCTGCGGTTGCAGGTCTGTCAGGGCCTGGTCAATCAATTCCCGTGCCTGGGCTGGGTTCAATGCGCCGAGGTCGTAATGCACCATCAAGGTGGTGTAGGACGGCACCAGGTCGACCAACGCCGCGCCGAAACCGCTGCGCAGGCGCTGGGTGGCGGCGAGCATCCACGGCATGTTGGCTTCGGCGATTGCATCAAACAGACGCACCATCAGGCAGTCGATGGCCACCACTTCAATCCGAGGCTTCATGCTGACTTCAATGCCTCGCGGATACGCTGCACGGCGGCGACCGAGCTGGCGTTGTCGCCGTGTACGCACAGGGTGTTGGCTTGCAGGACCAGCGAGCTGCCGTCGCTGGCGGTCAGCGCTTCCCCCCTGGAAATGGTCAGGGCTTGCTGCAGGATGGTGTCGGCATCGTGGTGCACGGCGCCGGGCAACTGCCGCGAGACCAGGTGGCCCTTATTGTCGTAGGCGCGGTCGGCAAAGGCTTCGAACCACAAGGTGACGCCATATTCATCGCCCAAGGCCTGCGCGGCGCTGTTGTCGCGGGTTGCCAGCAACATCAGCGGCAGGTCGCCGTAAGCCGCCACGGCCTGGATCACCGCGAGCAATTGCGCGGGCTTGGCCATCATGTCGTTGTACATCGCGCCGTGGGGCTTCACGTAGCTGACCCGCCCACCTTGCGCCCGGCAGATGCCGTCGAGGGCGCCGATCTGATAGTGCAGCAGGTCCTGGATTTCCTGGGGCGTGTAGGCCATGGAGCGACGGCCGAAACCTTGCAGGTCCTGGTACGCCGGGTGTGCGCCGACTTGCACGCCATGCTTGAGCGCCAGGCTGACGGTCTTGCGCATGATGCTCGGGTCGCCGGCATGGAAGCCGCACGCCACGTTGGCGCAATCAATGAACGGCATGACCTCGGCGTCCAGACCCATAGTCCAGTTGCCGAAGCTTTCGCCGATGTCGCAATTCAGAAGAAGGCGGCTCACGGTAGGTGCTCCTGTAGGCTTTATTTTTTTGTAGTGTGGGATTTTTTACGCAGAACTCGCAACTTGTCCTGACCCCCCTACGACGCTTATCGTGGAATAGCTCGATTTTTGGCGCTGGCCCGGTGCGGCGTCCAACTAATAAAAACCGATCCATGCATAAGAAAAAGTTGATCCCATGAATTTGAAGTTCCTCGAAACCTTCGTCTGGGTGGCCAAGCTCAAGAGTTTCCGCCTGACCGCCGAGAAGTTGTTCACCACCCAGGCGTCGATCTCCAGCCGCATCGCCGTGCTGGAAAGCGAGTTGGGGGTGAAGCTGTTTCTGCGCGACTCACGCGGCGTGAGCCTGACCCCGGAAGGTTTGAAGGTGCTCGATTACGCCGAGCAAATGATGGTGACCATACAGGGCTTGAAGCAGTCCCTGGAGACCACCAGCAGCAAAGTCGGGCGCATCCGCATTGGCGCGATGGACACGGTGATCCACACCTGGCTCAGCCCGTTGGTGGCGGAACTGATGGACCATTTCCCGCTGGTAGAAATCGAACTGGTCGCCGATACCGCGCTGAACCTCAGCGATCAGCTGCAAAAAGGCTTCCTCGACCTGATCCTGCAAACCGACCTGCTGCGTCTCGAAACCGTGCGCAGCCTGGAGCTGTGCAGCCACCCCATGGCCTGGATCGTCGCCAGCCAGTCGATCTACAACCGTGACTACGCCTCCCTCGCCGAACTGGCCCAGGAGCGCATCATCACCTACTCGAAAAACTCCCATCCACACCAGGACGTGATCAGCCTGATGCAGGCCAACGGCGTGGCCGCGCCACGCATGAACTGTGTGAATTCGGTGTCGGCCATCACCCGTTTGCTGCGCGATGGTTTTGGCATTGGCGCACTGCCGCCGGTGCTGGTCAGCGAAGAACTGGCGCGCGGGGAATTGGTGATGTTGCCGATGGCGCAGAAACTGCCGAACTTGCAGGTGGTGGTGTCGTGGCGCGTGGGCGTGGAGCTGGTGGAAGAGATTGTCGGGTTGTGCCAGAAGGTCGTGGCGCGGTATGCCCAAGAAGTCGGTGAAGACAGGATGCAACTGACAAAGACCGATTAAACCTGTGGGAGCTGGCTTGCCTGCGATAGCGGTGCATCAGTAAAAGATGTGCTGGCTGACCCACTGCTATCGCAGGCAAGCCAGCTCCCACATTAGACCGAGTTGAGCTTTTAAAGCCCCTTCAGGTCCCGCTCTTCGATCGGCCGGCTCTGGCGCAGGCGCTTGCCGCCCAACACTACCCAGTCGATCAGACGGAACAGGCATTCCAGGCCGAACGACAACAACATCGCCCCGCCCAGCCCCCAGCCCATGGCCTCGGGCGTCAGCAGTATCTGGTAGCTGTAGCCGTTCCAGGTTTCCTGGCGAATATCCGGGTCCGCCGCCACCGCCACTTGCAGGGCGCGGATGTACCACGGGCCTTGCATGGCCTGGAATTGCTTGTCCAACGCCACCTGGCGGTCAAGCATGGCGCCCAGGCTGTTGGCGTCGCTCTGGAACACCGGGTCATCACTGGCGCGGTAATGCGCGACCAACGCCTTCAAGTCACCGTTGAAGAACTGCCGCGCAGTGTTTTCAAACCCGCTGAGGCCGGTCTGGGCCTCGATCAGATGAGCCTCGACGCGCTTGGCGTAGTCGTTGATGAACCCCGGCACTTGCACGCCGACCAACAGGCCAATGGCAAACAGCACCAACCGCAGATAACTGAGCAACATGGTCGATATCCTTACTCGGTGATGCCTTGGCTGACGCATTCGCCGCGTCGCCACAGGCTCCATTGGCCCGGTTCGTAGCGGGTCCAGTTTTCGTTGTCGGTCAAAGGCTCGGTGGCGATCACGGTCACCACGTCGTTGGGCGTGGTTTCGGCCTGAAAATCGACGATCACGTCAACATCTTTCAAGCGTGCCGGGCCAAACGGGGCGCGACGGGTGATTTGCGCCAGCTTGGTCGAGCAATAGCAAAACAGCCAGTCGCCGTCGCTGAGCAGGCAGTTGAACACGCCTTTGCTGCGGTATTCGGAGCAGGCGGCGATCAGGTCCGGCAGGACTTTTTCAATGTCCACCGGCTCTGGGAAGGCTTCGCGCACGCGGTTGAGCAGATCGCAAAAGGCCGCTTCGCTATCGGTATCACCCACCGGGCGGTAGAAGGTGGCGCGTGGGTTGAAGTCGGCCAACTGGCCGTTATGCGCAAAGCACCAGTTGCGGCCCCACAGTTCGCGAACGAACGGGTGAGTATTGGCCAGGCTGACCTTGCCGACGTTGGCCTGGCGGATATGACCGATCACCACTTCGCTCTTGATCGGGTAACGTTGCACCAGCAGCGCGACTTCCGATTCGCTGCTGGCCGCCGGGTCCTGGAACAGACGCAGGCCACGGCCTTCATAGAACGCGATGCCCCAACCGTCACGGTGGGGACCGGTGCGCCCACCGCGCTGCATCAGCCCGGTGAAGCTGAACACGATATCGGTGGGGACGTTGGCACTCATGCCCAATAATTCACACATGCCAGGGCTCTCGCAGCAGGGCGGACAACGTTAAAGACGCGGCTCGACGCGCAGACCGCTCACAGTTGCAGGACGGCGGAAAGGCACGTCATCGTCGTCTTGATCCGGTTCGGCAGCCAGGGCGGCATCCGCGGCGGCCTTGCGCTCACGGCGGGCCTTGGCGGCGCGCTCGATGGGCCAGCGGATCAGCACAAACACCAGGTACACGCCAAAGGCGATCATGCTGTACATGAACAGATCGGAAATGGCCCGCCAGGCGTTATTGCCGACCTTGAGCACCAGGTCCAGGGCGGTGATGGCCACGGCCGGCGCGAACTGGGTCTTGACCGGATCGACGATGGTCGGGCTGAACAGCAGCACCGCCATCAGCAATTGCAGCGGCTCGCGCAGCCAGCGCCAGATCCAGCGGGTCATGCGCCACCACACCAACAGGCAGCCCAAAGCGGCGAAGGCGTAAAGGCCCCAAGCGGTCAGATAGTCGTTCTCGGTCATGGTGTCCATGGCAAGGTTGGCAAACAGGCGGCTATGATAACGGCTTTTGCGTGTCGCGGCTGCAAAGCCTGCCACCGTCCGCCCGATAGAGAATAATCCCATGCCTACATCGACCGCTCCGATTGCCCGCAAGGCCCAAGGTCCAGATCCGTACGCCTGGCTGCAAGAGCGCGACAGCACTGAGGTGCTCGATTACCTCAAGGCCGAAAACGCCTGGCAGGAAGCGCAACTCGCCGACCAGGCAGCGCTGCGCGAAACCCTGTTCGAGGAGATCAAGGGCCGCATTCTCGAAACCGATCTGTCGCTGCCGTCGCCATGGGGCCCGTATCTGTATTACACCCGCACCACCGCCGGTGACGAATACGCCCGCCACTACCGCTGCCGTCGCCCGGCCGACGACAGCAACCAGGTGGATGACAGCAGCGAAGAGTTGTTGCTGGACCCGAACGTGCTGACCAATGGCGGTTTCTTCTCCCTCGGCGCGTTCAGCATCAGCCCCGACCACCAGCGCCTGGCCTACAGCCTCGATACCAGCGGTGAAGAGATCTACACCCTGTACGTGAAGGAATTGGCCACCGGCAAAGTCAGCGAACTGGCGTTTGAAAACTGCGACGGCAGCATGACCTGGGCCAACGACAGCCTGACCCTGTTCTTCGGCGAACTGGACGACACCCACCGCCCGCACAAACTGTATCGCTATCGCCTGGACGGCACCGCGGCGCAGGAAGTGTTCCATGAGCCCGACGGCCGTTTCTTCCTGCATTGCTACCGTTCCAGCTCCGAGCGCCAGTTGCTGCTGTCGCTCGGCAGCAAGACCACCAGTGAAGTCTGGGCCTTGGACGCCGACCAGCCACACCTGGACTTCACCTGCCTGGCGCCACGGGTCGAAGACCATGAATACGATGTCGACCACGGCCAGTTGAATGGGGCGTGGACCTGGTTCATCCGCAGCAACCGCGATGGCATCAATTACGCCCTGTTCGTGGCGACCGACATTGGCGACGTGCCGACACAAGCTGAATGGCAGAACCTGATCCCCCACAGCGATGAGGTGATGCTCGACGGCGTGAGCCTGAACACCCATGCCATGACCCTGAGCCTGCGCATCGGTGGCCTGCCGGTGATCGAAGTGCACCCGCAGGGCTTGCCCGCCTATCGCGTGGAATTGCCTGACGCCGCCTACAGCCTCTACGTACAGAACAGCCTGGAATTTGTCAGCGACAAGATCCGCCTGCGTTACGAAGCCCTGAACCGTCCGGCCCAGGTGCGTCAGCTGGAACTGGCCAGTGGCGCGCAACAGGTGCTCAAGGAAACCCCGGTACTCGGCGTGTTCAATGCCGACGATTACGTGAGCCAGCGCCTGTGGGCCACCTCGGCGGATGGCACCCAGGTGCCGATCAGCCTGGTGGTCAAGCGCAACCAGCTTGGTAAAACAACGCCCCTGTACCTGTACGGCTACGGCGCCTATGGTTCGAGCCTGGACCCGTGGTTCTCCCATGCACGCCTGAGCCTGCTGGACCGAGGCGTGGCGTTTGCCATCGCCCATGTGCGCGGCGGCGGCGAGCTGGGTGAGGCCTGGTACCGCAACGGCAAGCAGGAACACAAGCAGAACACCTTCAGCGACTTTATCGCCTGCGCCGAACACTTGATCGCCGAGGGCCTGACCACCTCCAAACAACTGGCCATCAGCGGCGGCAGTGCTGGCGGCCTGTTGATCGGCGCAGTGCTCAACCAGCGCCCGGAGCTGTTCCAGGCAGCGATTGCCGAAGTGCCGTTCGTCGACGTGCTCAACACCATGCTCGACCCGGAGCTGCCGCTGACCATCACCGAGTACGACGAGTGGGGCAACCCGGAAGAACCGGACGTCTACGAGCGCATCAAGGCCTATGCGCCCTACGAAAACGTTCGCGCCCAGGCCTACCCGCACCTGCTGGTGATTGCCGGCTACAACGACAGCCGCGTGCAGTATTGGGAAGCCGCCAAGTGGGTCGCCAAGCTGCGCGACACCAAGACCGACGACAACCTGCTGCTGCTCAAGACCGAACTGGGTGCCGGCCACGGTGGCATGAGCGGTCGTTACCAGGGATTACGTGACGTAGCACTCGAATATGGCTTTGTGTTCAAGGCACTGGGGTTGGTTTAAGGAACTTCGTACGGCGGTCCTGTCTGAACACAGGACCGCCTACTGATTGATGGACCAAGATTGCAGCCATGGCACTACCCACATTAATGAATACCGAAATCCGCGACATGCTCATGGATTGCGGCCTGTTTGACCCGCTGTTGCCGGAAGACTTTCACGTCGCCGCCGGCTATTTCAATATCAGCAGCATTGCCCGCGATGAGGTGATTTTCCTCGAGGGCGATGCCGGCACCTTCATGTGCATCCTCCACAGCGGCCAGGTGGCGGTGCAAAAAACCAACCACGACGGCCAACGCCTGACCATCGCCACCCTGCGCAGCGGCCGGGCCTTTGGCGAAATGGCGGTACTCGACGGCGAGCGACGCTCGGCCAGTTGCATGGCGGCCAGTGACTGCGTGCTGTTGAACCTGGGCAAGGATTCCCTGGAAAAGATGCTCAACGAAGCGCCCAGGGTCGCCGCCAAGATCATCCGCGCGATTGCCATCGCCCTGTCCAAGCGCCTGCGCATGGCCGACGGGCAATTACTCTCGCAACAGTTTTAGCCGCCCGGCGTCTTCGGCTTGCTGTCATTCTGCAGCAGGCCCGGCACCGTCTGGTCCTTGGGTGGCGTGGGCAGCACGATGGGCACCAAGGGCGGCGAGCCGTTGGTCTTGGGCACGGCCGGTGGGGTGACTTGCGGGTACAACGTCGGCGTCGGGGTGCCCGGTGCGCCTGGCGTTGGGGCGGGCGCGACCGGTACGGTTTGCAACTCCTGAGCCTGCGCCGCACCAGAGGCGAGCGCGCTCAACACAATGACCGTTAGAATGCTGCACTTCATCGATGGCTCCATGGCCTGACCGGAATGTCGTAAGGCTACTCCCAACCGCGCAAGAATGCCCTTCCCAATGAGATTTCCATGAAACGTTTCGTTCTGCTGGACACCACCCCGATCCCCGACAACGGCGGTGCCTTGTGCCTGTTCGAATACGGTGAAGATTTCGTCATCAAGATCCAGGGCGGTGACGGCGGCCAGTTGATGAACACGCGCATGCACGGTTCTGAAGACGCCTTGGCGGAAATCCCTTGCCGCAAAGTCGCCGGGCGTGCGGATTCACGGGTGTTGATCGGTGGCTTGGGCATGGGGTTTACCCTGGCGTCAGCCCTCAAGCACCTGGGCAAGACTGCCGAAGTGGTCGTGGCGGAACTGGTGCCGGGCGTCGTGGAATGGAACCGTGGGCCGCTGGGCGAAAAATCCGGCCGCCCGCTGCTGGACCCGCGCACGGTGATCCGCCTGGAAGACGTGGCCAAGGTGCTGCAAGCCGAGCCCCAGGGCTTTGACGCGATCATGCTGGATGTGGACAACGGCCCCGAAGGCCTCACGCAAAAGGCCAACAGCTGGCTCTATTCCGCCGGAGGCCTGGCGGCCTGCGCCAAGGCCCTGCGCCCCAAAGGCGTGCTGGCCGTGTGGTCGGCCAGCGCGGACAAGCTGTTCAGCGACAAACTGCGCAAGGCCGGTTTCAAGGCCGAGGAAGTGCAGGTGTTTGCCCATGGCAACAAAGGCACCCGGCACACCATCTGGATTGCGCAGAAGGTGTGATCGGTTAGCGCAGGGAATTGCGGTAATCGATCACATACGGGACTTTTTTGTCGAAGGTCTTTTCCAGCTCACTGCGGTCGAGTTTGGTCATACCGCCCAGTTGATGGGCGGTGAAACCGCTGTCGCCGACCTGTGAGCCCGGCGCCAGGCTGATCATGCGCTTGGCCACGGCCTCAATGGCGTCCTTGTAGCCACCCTTCTTGTTCAGGTTGTACTTGCCCAGGTCAATTTGAGTGCGCAGCCAATTGCCCCAGTAGAACTCCAGGAATTCCGGCGCGATCTCGCCAGCCTCGGGCTTGCCATACGCGGCCTTGCGGGTGAAATACACCAGGCTGCGGAACGTGTCGTCCTGCAGGTTCTTGAAGCCCAGGTGCGCCGGCAGTTGCTCGGGCGGTAGGGTCTGGCCTTGATTGTCCTTGAGCCACACCTTGCGCGCGGCCTGCATGCGCTGCCAGAAGTTGGCCAGGGTCGGGCTGTTGCTGAAGTCATCGGTGACCTTGACCCACATGTTCAGGCGAGGCCCACCGCCGGGCACTTCCCACAAGGT
The DNA here is from genome assembly GCF_013387025.1 of Pseudomonas reactans. Taxonomy (NCBI): domain Bacteria; kingdom Pseudomonadati; phylum Pseudomonadota; class Gammaproteobacteria; order Pseudomonadales; family Pseudomonadaceae; genus Pseudomonas; species Pseudomonas reactans. Next base: position 78,106 of record NZ_JACAQP010000002.1, read on the forward strand.
GGTGAAGCTGTGGTGACCGTCGGTCAGGTACAACTGGCCGCCGGGGCCGACTACCACGGTTTTCATATCGTCGGGATGGGTGCCGACCGGGTCCTTGCAGGTGAAACTCGTCGGCTTGTGCAGGTCCGCGCCCTTGGGCACGTTGTCGGCCTCGCCCTGGCCGTTGGTTTCGCAGTATTCATCGAAGACCTTGGCAGGTTTGTCAGCGAACAGGCCGAGGCTGTAGTAGATCTGGTCGAAACCCACCACGGCCTGGGTCGGGTGCAACTGGTCGAGGGCCACCTCGATCACCTGGCCGGGTTGGGGTGTAGAAAACGCTTGGGCTTGGGCCGTGAGCCCACACAACAACAGTGCAACAGTCCATGAATGCAGACGCATGAGTTTCAGTCCTTATGAGTAAAGTGAAGCGGTTATTTGCAGCGCGAGCGGCTAGAATCAACCCTATCCGTGAACCCCAAAATAGCCAGGAGCCATGATGAGCTCGACCAACCCGCCCTCCCACACCGCCAAGCTGGATCGCATCCTTGCCGATGCCCAGCGCGACCGGGAAATGGGCTACCGTGACAAAGCCTTGAAAATGTACCCCCACGTGTGTGGCCGCTGCGCCCGTGAGTTCGCTGGCAAACGCCTGAGTGAGCTGACCGTACACCATCGAAACCACAATCATGATGACAATCCCCAGGACGGTTCGAACTGGGAGTTGCTGTGCCTGTACTGCCACGACAACGAACACTCTCGGTATACCGACCAGCAATACTTTGGCGACGGCTCCACCAGCAGCCCGACGATTGCCAAGGCCACGCATAACCCGTTTGCGGCGTTGGCGGGGTTGATGAAGAAAGACAGCTGACCCTCCCTCTCTGTAGGAGCGAGCTTGCTCGCGAAGATCGTCAACGATAACGCGTGCATTCAGTATGAACGCGGTGATCTCGAGTTCTTCGCGAGCAAGCTCGCTCCTACAGTTATACTGCGGTCTTTTTCGCCAAGGCACCCTTCCCCGTGGGCAATAAACGCTACAGCTGCATCGGTTTGTACAACCCCAAATCCCCCGAAAACGTCGGTTCGGTCATGCGTGCCGCCGGCTGCTACGGCGTGGCCTCGGTGTTCTACACCGGCGTGCGTTACGAGCGCGCGCGGGACTTCATCACCGACACCAAGAAAGTTCACCACGACATTCCGCTGATCGGCATCGATGACCTGAAAAAGATCCTGCCCTTGGGCTGCATTCCTGTCGCCGTGGAACTGGTGGAAGGCGCTCGCCCCCTGCCCGAATACACCCACCCCGACCGCGCGCTGTACATCTTCGGCCCGGAAGACGGGTCGCTGGATAAAGAGATCCGCGATTGGTGCGAAGACGTGGTCTACATCCCGACCACCGGCTGCATGAACCTTGCCGCTACCGTCAACGTGGTGCTCTACGACCGTCTGGCCAAGGGCAACAACACCCGTTCGGGCCCCAAGTACTGATCTTTCGGGAACATCCGGCGCCTGCGGGCAGTCAGCTACTTATCAATAGCCCTCGTTGGAGACAGATCATGAGCGACAGCAAAACCTTGCGACCTATCATCGAACACGCGCCTTTCGAGACCCAGCCCACACAGAACGTACACGGCTGGGAACGCATCGGCTCGGTGGCCGGTGGCGTGATGATGGTCGGCAAAGGCCTGCGCCGTGGCGGAATTTTCGGTTTGATCCAGGTAGCGATCGGCGGCGTGGCGCTGGCCCGTGGTTTTACCGGGCACAGCTCGCTCAAGGACAAGCTGGAACAGGGCCGCCACGAAATGAACACGGTGCGCACGAAGATCGAGCGCGCCGGGGCCGAGCTGAAGAATCTGAAGACCAAGGCTGAAGTGGCGGCCGAGAAGGCCACCAAAACTACCGGCTAACGCAGCAGCTTGTTGTCCAGCACCACCGACGACTCGCCGATGATGCTCTCAGCCAGCTTCACAAACTCCGCGGTGGTGATGCTGTTGGCACGCATCACCGCCTGCGCGAGGTCATCCAGCGAGCGTTTGTTGTGGGTCTTTACGCGGATCTCGCGGTCCAGCTCCTGCAACACCACCACCGCCCGTGACACCGTTGCGCCGCTGACCTGCTCGCCGCGCAGGCTGGTCACGTCCTTGCCTTCCTTGGCCAACCGCGCCTGTATCGCCTGATACCGCTCGTCAGTGATGCCACCGGCCCGACGTACCAGTTCAATGCCGTAGTACTCGGCCAGGCCTTCGCTGATCCAGTCACTGGTATCGTGGTCATTGAAGCGTCCGATCGCCTGCACCACTTCGCGTATCAACGGGCTGCCGCCGTTTTCGCTGACCAGCGGCGTACGACTGTTGAGGTAGATCGAATCCCGCGCCGAGAACGCGCCACGGCGCATCGGGTCGCTGGCGCCCACCACCAGCAGCTTGGCCGGATGGCGTGGGAAGGCCGCTTCCACTTGGGGCCAGACGAAGGTCAGCAATGTCAGCACATCCATGCGACGCATGGCCTGGCCCTTGGGTGAAGCCACGGTGACTTCCGTCTCGCCCAGGCGCACACGGCGGCTGCCGAGGTTGCCGGCGAGCATCCAACCGGTGGGCCGGTCGAACAGGCGGGAGACGTTGTCGATGCGGAATTTGTTCTTGCCGATGCGCGGCCAAGCGGTTTCGACGCTTTTCCAGCCGGCTGGCAGTTCGAACACCAGGCGTGAGACCAACTCGACGCCGTCCTGCTGGTCGAGCCGCGCGGTCGGCACCAGGTCTTCGCCGCGAAACAACGCCCAGCTCGGCGTCATCCGCGCTTCATAGAGACCGGCCTTGCGTGCATGAGTGAGGCGTACGCGGTAGGTCAGGCTGGCTTTGTTGGCGCTGGGTTGCCACAGGCCACGATGCTCGGTGATGCTCCATTGGCCGTCGGCCTTGAAGTCGCTGTAGTCACCGTCGGGGCCAAGGTCGAAGTTCAGGCTGCGCACCACCGAGCCTTGGGACAGGCTCAGCCGCACCTCGGCCTGATCACTCTGGGGCAACAGTTTGACGTGATAATCCAGGTCGACTTTCTTCGCGCACCACGCGGATGTACTCAGCGCCAGCAACACCACAGATGCCGCCAGCTTGATTGCCCCCCTCATACCCACTCCTTGTCAGCCCGCGCGGAAAATCAGGTAATCCTCCCAGTCATCCTCAGGCACGCTGCCTTCGCTGAGCATGCGCCCGGACTGGGAAATGCGTTCGTGGTGCACGGCATCGCGGTCGCCGCAGACCAAGTGGTGCCACAGCGGCAGGTCCTTGCGTTCGCTGACCAGGCGATAGCCGCAGGTGGGTGGCAACCATTTGAACTGGTCGGCCTGACCCGGCGTGAGCTGGATGCAGTCCGGCACCGACGCACGACGGTTCGGGTAGTCGGTGCACTGGCAGGTTTTCAGGTCGAGCAGTTTGCAGGCGATCCGCGTGTAATAGACGCTGTTGTCGTCTTCGTCCTCAAGCTTTTGCAGGCAGCACAGGCCACAGCCGTCGCACAACGACTCCCATTCCTCCTGGTCGAGGTGCTCAAGGGTTTTGCGTATCCAGAAAGGTTCGACTTTGGCGGCCATGGCTCTACATCAGTATCGGTAGGTGAAAAGGCCGCCAGTCTAGTGCCCAAGGCCCCTGGGGCCAAGCGCTTACGACTGGCGGTGTAACAACACTTGTCAGTCTAGTGGCCGCGCAGTAGTTTTGAGCGCCGAATTGACGATCAGGAACTGCTCCATGACACGTGTTGCCGATTATCCGATCCACACCCAGTTCACCGACCGTTGGTCGCCCCGCGCCTTCACCGGCGAGAGCATTGACCAGGAAACCCTGCTGAGCTTCTTCGAAGCCGCGCGCTGGGCGCCGTCCGCCTACAACTCGCAGCCATGGCGCTTTCTCTACGCGCGCCGCGATACGCCGGACTGGGAGCGTTTCCTGGGTTTGCTGAATGAATTCAACCGCAACTGGGCGCAGCATGCGTCGGCCTTGGTGATCATCGCCTCGAAAACCGACTTCACCGCCCCCGGCGCTACGGAAGAAACCCCGGCCCTGTGGCACACCTTCGACACCGGCTCGGCCTGGGGCCACTTGGCGCTGCAAGCCAGCCTCAGCGGCTGGCACACCCACGGCATGGCCGGTTTCGATCAGGAACTGACCCGCAAAGAGCTGAAAATCCCGGAAGGTTATGCCCTGCATGCCGCTGTTGCGGTTGGCAAGCTGGGGGACAAGTCGAGCTTGCCGGAGTACCTGCAAGGTCGTGAGGCGCCAAGCCCGCGTCGTCCGTTGAGCGAGTTGGTCTCAGAAGGTGATTTCAGCCTGTAATGCCAAGAGGAGCCGGCATGCCGGCTCCTCTGCTATCAGTAACCGCGCTCGAAATCCACGTTCCCGCGCAAGTCTTGCTTGGCCTGATACGCCCGCACATTTTGTACGAACAGTTCCACCATCAATGCCGGCGACGTCGGCGCCGAGCTGTGGCCAGTCAGTAACAGCCCCCAGGCGGTCCAGAACGGATGACGTTGCGGCAGTGGCTCCTGGCGGCATACATCAATCACCGCACCGGCCAGATGCCCTTCTTTCAAGGCCTCGACCAAGTCCGCATCCACTACCGACACACCACGCCCGACGTTGATAAACAACCCGGTCGGCTTGAATTGCTTGAACAGCGCCGCGTCGTACAGGTCATGGGTACTTGGCGTGTTGGGCAGCAGGTTGATCACGTAGTCCACCTCACCCACCAGGCGACCCAGGGCTTCAAGCCCGGCCACTTCGATAAACGGCGCCTGTTCCCGGGCGGAACTGGCGATGCCGTACAGCTTCACGCCGAACGGCACCAGGAACTCGGCAACGCTCTGGCCGATGTCGCCGGTGCCGACGATCAGTACCTTGCGCCCCGCCAGGCTCTGGCCCATGCGGTTGTCCCATTTGCGCTCGACCTGGCTGACCAGGCGCGCCAGTACTTCGCGTTCATGGCCGAGCATATAGGTGAGGACAAATTCGGCCATGACCTGGCCATAAATGCCCACCGCACGCGTCAGGCGATAGTCGCGGGGCAAGCCTTCAGCCAGCAGCGGCGTAATGCCGGCCCAGGTCGATTGCAGCCATTGCGGCTGATGGCCTTGGCGCAGCAGCGTCGCCAGCAAGTCCGGCTGGCCCAGCCAGACCGGGCAATCGGCGGCCAGGCGCGACAGTTCTGCCGAGTCGCCGCTGGTCAGCACTTCAAGGTCCGGTGCCGCTTCGCCGAGCAATTGGGCGTAGAGCGGGTGATCCTGTTCAGCAATCAGAACACGCATGCATAAAACCTTTCAAAACAGTACGGACGGCTGCCCGCATCCTTACGGCCACCGCCCACTTATACGATTCCATTGAAGCAAGTGCCCCGGACGGAGCACGGGTCGATCACATCGGGTCGTTGCGACGCAGCAGCTCTTCGGGCAAGTGTTCGATGTACTCGTCCTCGGGCGGCGGCATTTGCAGGTGGTAACCCTGTTTGTCGAGGTTTTCCAGCACCTGCACGATGTCTTCCTGTTGCAGTTTGCGTTCAGGCGTCAGCACCAGGTTGAACGCATGTACCGGCTTGCCGAATACGCTGAGCAGGCCTTCTGGCACGCGCTCGAGGGCATCGCTTTTCAGGACGTAAAGGTACATGCCGGCGCGTTTAGGGCTGCGGTAGATGGAGCAGATACGTTTCAAGGCTGTTCTCCGGCGGTAGCCAGGCTGTCGAGCAGCGCCTGGCCCATCAACTCGCGGCGCCAGCCACGCAGCGAGTCTGGCAATTTATAAGGCCCATCGGGGTAGCCACTTTTGACCAGGGCTTCGAGGGTTTTCTTGCGCAGCATCAGTTCCGGCGCCATTTCCAGGCGTTCGGCTTCGGTCTGGCCAAGGGCGCGCAGTTGCTTGATCAGCGCGGCAGCATCCACCGGCAGAGGTTCGGCAACGGCAGGCGGCCATTGGTCCATCGGCACGCTGCCGGCACGCTTGATCAGGTCCAGCAGGAACTGGCCGTCCTGACGCACGGTGCGCGGGTGCATGTCTTCGATCTTGCCCAGTGCGGCGAGGTTATCCGGCTGGGATTTGGCCAGGGGCCACAACGAGTGTTCGCGAATGATGCGGTTGCGCGGCAGGTCACGGGCGCGGGCCTGCTGCTCGCGCCACGCGCACAGTTCACGCAGCACAGCGAGCTGGGCGCGGGACAGCTTCCAGGCCAGCTTGGCGTCGCGGTACACCTCGTACGGATCGACTTCACGGCGCAGGTTGGCGACCAACTCCGCACCGTCTTCCAGCACCCAGGCGTACTTGTCGTCCGACAGCTGCGGACGCAGGCGGGTGTAAACCTCGGCCAAGTGCACCGCGTCTTCGGCGGCGTAGCTGACTTGCGTCTCGGACAAGGGCCGCTGCAGCCAGTCCGAACGGGTCTCGCCCTTGGGCAGCTCGATATCCAGCACGGCTTGCACCAGGCGCGAGTAGCCCATGGAGAAACCAAGGTTCAGGTAAGCGGCGGCCAATTGGGTGTCGAACAACGGCACTGGCAGGCTGCCGGTCAAGCGCAGCAACACTTCGAGGTCTTCGCTGCAGGCATGCACCACCTTGATCACCGCCGGGTTCTCCAGCAAGGCGGCCAGGGGTTGCCAGTTGTCGATGGTCAGGGGATCGATCAGGTAAGCGCGCACGCCATCACCAATCTGGATCAGCCCGGCAATGGGATAAAAGGTGTCGACCCGCATGAATTCGGTGTCGAGGGCGACGAATGGCAACTGCTGCCATTCGGCGCAATGCTGGCCGAGGCTATCGTTGTCGCAGATCCAGTGAATATCGATGGCCACACGGCTCTCCCTTGAAGAATGGCGCGCAGTATATATCGCGAAAGGGGCTAGCGAGCATCCGCAGTGCACAGGCAACCATGAAAACTCAGACAGGAGTTGAAGAATAGTCCTACAGGGTGGACTTATCCTCTCTTACGCAGCACGTAGACCCGCCACTGGCTTGAGCCCGGAATGAATTCCTGATGATGCAGGACCTTGAAGCCCGCCTGGCGGAACTCATCTTCGACGGCCGTACGAGAGTTGACCGAGACAATCACCGTGTCGCGGCTGACCCGGTGGAACTCACGCAGCAATGCGAATCGCCCTTCGCTGCTGGGCACATGGCGAAACAATTCCAGGCAGAAAATGCAATCCACCGCATTCGCCGACAAGCTGATGGAGAACGCCGAGCCCTGGAAGGTCTTGACGCGTTTGAGCAAGGACGCCGGGTGATGGGTGCGGGCATGGTCGAGCATGTCCTGGGAGTTGTCCGACGCCAGGATCACCCGGTTGACGTGTTCGGCCAGCACTGGCCAGAAGCGCCCCGAGCCACAGGCCAGGTCCAACACCAACCCAGGTTCACCGGCGACTTTCAGCGCCTGGCGCACCATCCACTCGTCGCGCCACGACGCCAGTCGCTGCCGCAGCCCTGGCGGGCGTGTATCGCCGCAGACCCTGGCGTGCTCGCGGTCACAGCGCTCGGCGTATTCGATCTCGATGGAGGATGGTGGTTGTGGCGACATCGCGGGCTCATGTGGGTGGAACGGCAGTGAACGACCTTGATTCGCAGCTTAACCAGTGCAATGTCAAAAAAAGGTCGAAACGTTCACCACCGAAACGCCGATCACGCCTGATGCAAATACCAGCGCCAATCCTGCTCGCCCACTTCGCCCATGAACTGGCGATATTCGGCGCGCTTGACCGCCAGGTACACGTCGAGGAATTCACTGCCGAACGCGTCCCGCGCCCAGCTCGAACCTTCCAGGGCACGTAGCGTGGTCAACCAGTCGGTAGGCAGCAACTCCTTGGCCTGGGCGTAGCCATTGCCTTCTACCGGGGCGCCGGGGTCACGCTGTTCGCGGATGCCGCGATGGATGCCGGCCAGAATCGCGGCAGCAGCCAGGTAAGGGTTGGCGTCGGCACCGCAGATTCGGTGCTCGATATGCCGGGAGTTCGCAGGCCCGCCCGGCACGCGCAGGCTGACGGTGCGGTTGTCCACGCCCCAAGTGGCGGCCAGCGGCGCGTAGCTGTTGGTCTGAAAGCGGCGGTAGGAATTGGCATTGGGGCAGAACATCAGCAAGGAATCGAGCAAGGTGCTGAGCATGCCGCCCACCGCCTGGCGCAACAGCGGCGTGCCGTCGGTGGCTTCGCTGGCGAACAAGTTATTGCCCTCGGCATCCGCCAGGCTCACGTGCATGTGCATGCCGGTGCCGGCCAGGTCGTCGAACGGCTTGGCCATGAAGCAAGCCGTCATCCCGTGTTTATGCGCCACACCCTTGACCAGGCGTTTGTAACGCACCGCCTCGTCCATGGCTTGCAGGGCGTCGGCGCGATGTTCCAAGGTGATTTCCACCTGGCCCGGCGCATATTCAGAGATGGCCGTGCGCGCCGGGATGCCTTGCAGTTTGCAGGCGCTGTAAAGGTCAGCGAGGAAGGGTTCGATCTGCTCCAGCTCGCGCAGGCCGTAGACCTGAGTCGAGCGCGGGCGCCCGCCGTCCACATCCCGCGCCGGCTGCGGGCGGCCGTTGCTATCGGGTTTCTGGTCGAGCAGGTAGAACTCCAGCTCCGCCGCCATCACCGGGTAGTAACCGTCAGCCTTGAGCCCGTCGATCACCTTGGCCAGCAAATGCCGGGGATCGGCGACGGTCGCGGGCAGGCCTTCGGTGGGGTGCATGCTGACTTGCACGGCCGCCGTCGGAATCAGGCGCCACGGCATGCGCTGCAAACTGCCGCTGATCGGGTAGGCGCGGCAATCGATATCACCCACCTCCCACACCAGTCCGGAGTTTTCCACGTCGTCGCCATTGATGGTCAGGCCAAGAATGGTACTGGGCAACGGCCGGCCGCTTTCATACACCGCCAGCAACTCATCGCGGTGCAGCAACTTGCCGCGTGGCACGCCATTGTTATCGAGGATAAACAGCTCGAACATCTCAATGTCCGGGTTCTGTTCAAGGAAGGACTGGGCTTCGTGCAGGCAGGCAAAGACACTCATGGGCATTCTCATACGTGTGGGTCAGGCAGGCGCGCAGGTGCGCGCCATCCAGGGGATGGATCAACGTAGGAATGCTGTATCTGGTGGGCGTGCGTGTCGGCAGTGGAACAGGGCCCAGAACGCGAGATCGGACGGCAGTGTCGCGGGGTGGGTGTCGGAAGAGCCGTCCATGCGGGAATCACAGTGCTAGAGGTAACCGCCAGCGTCACACGCCTGCACAGGTGATTAAATTCAGGGTTGACGGAGTTTGGTTGCGACTTGGCTAAACATTCGCCGCATCCACACTCCTTCTGCCTCTGTAGGAGCGAGCTTGCTCGCGAAGGTCGCTAACGATAACGCTGGCCGTCAGGATAAACTCGGCGGCTTGATTTTTTCGCGAGCAAGCTCGCTCCTACAAAAACAATAGCCCCCTGCCCCGAGGACTCGACCGCATGAAAGCTCCTTTCGCCCTCTGTGTACTGGCAAGTCTGGCAACCAGCGCCCTGGCCGACACCGCGCCTTCGCGCCTTGACCAAGTGTTGCAACGCGGCACGCTGACGGTCTGCACCACCGGCGACTACAAGCCCTACACATCGCTGCGCGCCGACGGCCGCTACGAAGGCATTGACATCGCCATGGCCGAGTCCCTGGCCAAGAGCCTCAACGCAAAGATCCAATGGGTGCCCACCACCTGGAAAACCCTGATGCCCGACTTCCTGGCCCAGCGCTGTGACATTGCCGTGGGCGGGATTTCGGTGTCGCTGGAGCGCCAGAAAAAGGCCTTCTTCAGCCAATCCCTGGGCGTTGACGGCAAAATCCCATTGGTGCGCTGTGCCGATGTGCAGCGCTACCAGACCGTCGAACAGATCAACCAGCCCCAGGTACGCGTAATCGAACCGGCCGGCGGCACCAACGAAGTATTCGCCCGTGCCCACTTGGGCCAGGCGCAGATTCGCCTGCACGACAACGTGACCATCTTCGACGAACTGCTGGCCGGCAAGGCCGATGTAATGATCACCGACGCCAGCGAAGCGCGTTACCAGCAGAAGCTCAAGCCGGGGCTGTGTGCGGTGAACCCCGAGCGGCAGATGCAGTACAGCGAAAAAGCCTTCCTGTTGCCCCGTGATGATGTGGCCTGGAAAAGCTACGTCGATCAATGGCTGCACCTGAGCCAGGCCACGGGGGCCTATGACGCTATCGTCAGCCAGTGGCTGGCCGCGCCTTGATCAACGCCACGAAGGCGCGACACGCGGCACTGCGATAGGCGCCCTTGCGGCTCAGCAGTGCCACGGTGCGTTGCGGCAATGCCGGGCTGATCGCCACCGCGTTCAAACCTGGCTGGGCCTCGGCAATTGCACTGGGCAGGATGGTCGCCAGTGCCGTGTTGCGCACGATTTCGATGATCGCGCTGATGGAGTTGGCCTCCATCGCAATCAAAGGGCTTATCCCCTGGGCACGGCAGTAATCATCAATGTAGCGGCGGGTCGCAAAGCCGGTGTTCAACAACACCAGGGGTTGCGCCAGCCACTGCCGACTGTGCAACCCCGGATGGTTGGCGCCGACCACCACACTCAGCGTTTCAACAAACAGCCCTTCGCACTCGATGTCCGGCAGATGCTCGCCGGTAAAACCAATGCCGATATCCAGCGCGTCTTCCGCCAAGGCGGTTCCCATGCGGTCCTGGGTCAGCTCCTCGATGCTCACGGTAATGCCCGGATAGCGCTGGTTGAACTGCGCCAGCAACGGCCCGATCAGATACGCGGTAAAAGTCGGCGTCATGGCCAGGCGCAGGTTGCCCCGGCTCAAGTCCTGCACGTCATGCATGGCGCGGGTGCCGGCCTGCAAGTCCTGCAAGGCCAGCCGTGCAAAGCGCACATAGGCCTCGCCGGCGTCGGTCAGGCTGACGCTGCGCCCGGAACGGTCCAGCAGCGGTGCACCCAAGGTGTCCTCCAACTGCTTGATCTGCTGCGACAAGGTCGGCTGCGACACATGCAGCGCCTCGGCGGCGCGGGTGAAATTGCGGTGTTCAGCCACCGCCAGCAGGTAACGGATATGGCGCAGCAGCATCGAAGCCCCCGACTATAGGCATGACCAATAGAAACCATAATAAGCCGGTCTTGGACGCTATAGCTGAAAACTTCCATCCTTGCCCCATCAGCGACGCAAGGAGAACCTCCCATGCAACATCTCATCGACGGCTTCCGCAAATTCCAGGCCGAAGCCTTTGCCCAACGCAGCGACCTGTTCAAACACCTGGCGACCACGCAAACCCCGGGCACACTGTTTGTGTCCTGTTCCGACAGCCGTGTGGTCCCCGAGCTGCTGACCCAGCAGGAACCGGGAGACCTGTTCGTGATCCGCAACGCCGGCAACATCGTGCCGTCCTACGGCCCGGAGCCAGGCGGCGTGTCGGCCACCGTCGAATACGCGGTGGCGGTGCTGGGGGTCAGTGACATTGTGATCTGCGGCCATTCCGACTGCGGGGCGATGACTGCCATCTCAACCTGCAAATGCCTGGACCACCTGCCCGCCGTGGCCAACTGGTTGCGCCATGCCGAGTCGGCCAAGGTGATCAACGCCGCCCGCCAACACACATCCGATGCCGCCCGCTTGAGCGACTTGGTGCGCGAAAACGTGATCGCCCAACTGGCCAATCTCAAGACCCACCCTTCCGTCGCCCTGGCCCTGGAACAAGGCCGGCTGACGTTGCACGGCTGGGTGTACGACATCGAAACCGGCGCTATCGACGCCCTGGACAGCCGCAGCGGGCGATTCGTGTCGCTGCTCGATCAGATCCACGCGGCCTGACCCCATTTCCAACCCAGAGGACATCACCATGTTGCAATCCAACTTCTCCCAAACCCCACGCCTGGCCCTCGCCGACACCGTTATCGACCTCAAGGCCCGCAAGAACCTGTCCTGGCAGGACCTCACCGACGGCACCGGGCTCAGCCTGGCGTTCGTCACTGCCGCCCTGCTCGGCCAGCACCCACTGCCCAAGGACGCTGCAGATGTGGTGTGCGACAAGCTCGGCCTGGACCAGGACGCCAGCCGCCTGCTGCAAAGCGTGCCCCTGCGCGGCTGCTTCCCCGGCGGCGTACCGACCGACCCGACGATGTACCGTTTCTACGAAATGCTTCAGGTCTATGGCACCACCCTCAAGGCGCTGGTGCATGAGCAGTTTGGCGACGGCATCATCAGTGCGATCAACTTCAAGCTGGACATCAAGAAGGTCGAGGACCCGGACGGCGGCTCCCGCGCGGTGATCACCCTGGACGGCAAGTACCTGCCGACCAAACCCTTCTGAGTCGCCCGCGACCGTCTACGCTCTTGTCACATCAACAAGAACGAGGGACGGGTAATGAAGGGACTGCTCCGATTCACCTGGCTGCTGCTGTTGTGTTTCAGCCAGGTGCACGCTGCAACGACTCAGGATGAAGACGCCCAGGCGGCCAAGGCGCTGCTGGAAAAAGCCTTGGCCTACTACCAGAGCAACGGCGACAAGGCGTTTGCCGCCTTCAGCCGGCAGGGCGAATTCGTCGACCACGACCGCTATGTGTTTGTGGTCGACACAAAGGGCGTGCTGCTGGCCAGCGGGGGCCCCTCTTCCGCCTTGATCGGCCGCGATGTATCCGAAGTCCTCGGGCCGGATTTGCGCCAGTCCTTCAAGGATGCGCTCAAGGTGCCGGAAGGCCAGGGCATCCAGCAGGCCGACTATCGTTGGCAGAACTGGAACGATGGCAAGGTCGAACACAAGCACGTGTTTTATCAGCGTGTGGGCGAACGCATCCTCGCGGTGGGTTATTACCTGCCACGGGCCACGCCGGAACAGGCCCGGGCCCTGCGCAACAAGGCGGCAACCGCCTTGCTCAAGGATGAAACCGGCACACTCAAGGCCATCAACTCATTGCAGGGCGGTTTCCTGCAGGATGACCTTTATGTATTCGTGGTGGACCTCGATACCCAGCGCTATGTAGCCCATGGCACCAACCTGCGACTGGTCAACACCGACTTCAGCAAGATCAAGGACCCGGACGGCAAGCCGGTGGGCGAGCCGATCCTCAAGTTGATGGCCGAGCAGGATCAGGGCGAATACAAATACCGCTGGAAAAACCCGTTGACCGACAAGGTCGAGAACAAGCATGCGTATGTGCGCAAGGCCGGGCATTTCATGGTGGCGGTGGGTTATTACAGCCCTTGAGACTACTTGGCCTTGTCTTCACGGCCACGCAGCACCCGATTGGGCATCGCGATTGCCGCCGCCAGCCCCAGCAGTGACACCGTCGCACTGACCATCAACAAATGCCGGAACGTCACCGCCAACTCCCCGCGCAGGGCATCCTGCGCCGGGCCGGGGGCGGCGTTGAGGCCGTCGAGCAGCACGTTGCCGGAACTGCCTTCGGCCACCAACGCGCCGCTGGCTAGGTGGGCGAAGCTGGAATCCTGCAACAGCGCCAGCAACAGCGCCGACATGCACGCCACCCCCACCGCCCCACCCAGGGAACGGAACAGGTTGGTGGTGCTGGTGGCGACGCCGATATCGCGCTGTTCCACCGAGTTTTGCGTGCCCACCAGGGACGTCGGGAATTGCATGCCAGCGGCGATTCCACACAGCAGCATGAACAGCGCCGTCAGCCCCACCGCCTGGGGCGCGCTCAAGGCCATGCCGAGAATCGCGAAGGGGCTCAGCAATGCGCCGCTGAGGATCATCGGTTTATAACGCCCGGTCACCGAAGTCATGCGCCCGGCAAAATAAGCCCCCATCGGCAAGCCCATGGCCAACGGCAACAGGTGCAACGCCGCGCTGTCCGCACCCGAACCGGTCACCGTCTGATACCGCAGCGGCATCAGCACCGTCAGGGAAATCGCCTGGAAGCTGGTGAAAAAGATCGTGCACCAGCACAACACCGCACTGCGGTTGGCAAACAAATGCATCGGCAACAACGGCTCCCGCGCCCGGCGCTCGTGCCAGACAAACACCGTCAACGCCACCAGCGCACAGGCCAACAGGCCCAGCACCTGATTGTCACGCCAGTGATGGCCCTGGCCGATTTCAGTGATGCCCAGCAGCAAGGCGGTCAAGCCGATGATCATCAGCACAGTGCCGAGGTAATCGATGATCGGCTTGCGCTGCGGCACCGGCAGCCCCACCAGCGTGCGATGGGCCACGTACCAGGCGCCGGCGCCCAAGGGCAGGTTGATCAGGAACACCCAGCGCCACGACAGGTACTCGGTCATGTAGCCGCCCAGTACCGGCCCGGCCACGCTGGCCACCGCGTACATACTGCTGAAATAGCCTTGGTAGCGGCCGCGTTCGCGGGGCGGGATGATGTCGCCGATGATCGCCTGGCTCACCGAAATCATGCCGCCAGCGCCGATGCCCTGGAGGATCCGCGCCAGTACCAGTTGCTCCATGCTTTGCGCCATGCCGCAGAACAGCGAGGCCAGGGTGAACAGGCCCATGCCAATCAGCATCATCGGCCGCCGCCCGTACAGGTCGCCGAGCTTGCCGTAGATCGGCACCGCCACGGTCATCGCCACCATGTAGCCGGAGATGACCCAGGCCAACAGGTTGACGTCGTGGAACTGGGCGGAAATAGCGGGCATGGACACGGCGACAATGGTCTGGTCCAGCGCCCCCAGGAAGATCGCCATCATCAATGAGGCGAGAATACTGCGCACAGCGGGCAGTGGCGGAGCAGGCTGATTGAGGTGCGTCACGGCAAGACCTTCGAGCAAGGCCCGTGGGAAAAGGCGGCCCACGGCAATGCTCGATACGATAGCAGGCTATTCGATAGCTTCGTAAGGAAGCCCGACGTAATTTTCTGCGATGGTCTTGCGCCCCGCCTCGGAGTGGATGAAGTAGTCAAGTTCACTCTCGGCGATGCGCTGGCTGAAACCATCCGCCTCGGGAAACTGGTGCAACATCGAGGTCATCCACCAGGAAAACCGCTCGGCCTTCCACACCCGCCGCAGGCAGATGGCGGAGTAACGCTCCAGAAGATCCACGCGCCCTTCGCCGTAGACCTTGAGCAAGATCCGGTACAGGGTGCTCACATCACTGGCCGCCAGGTTCAAGCCCTTGGCGCCGGTGGGCGGCACGATATGCGCCGCATCGCCGAGCAGGAACAGGCGCCCGTACTGCATGGGTTCCACCACAAAACTGCGCAGCGGTGCGATGCTTTTTTCGATCGATGGACCGGTGACCAGGTGTTCTGCAAGGTGGCTGGGCAGGCGGGTTTTCAGTTCATCCCAGAAGCGGGCGTCGGACCATTCGTCAATCGGTTCCTCCACCGGCACCTGCAGGTAGTAACGGCTGCGCGTTGGCGAACGCATGCTGCACAGCGCGAAACCACGCGGGTGTTTGGCGTAGACCAACTCAGGGTGAACGGGCGGTGTGTCGGCGAGGATGCCCAGCCAGCCGAACGGGTAGACCCGTTCGAAGACTTTGAGCGATTCAGCCGGGATCGATTGGCGCGCGACGCCGTGGTAACCGTCGCAACCGGCGATGTAATCGCACTCCAGGCGAAAGGATTCGCCCTGATGTTCAAAGGTCAGCCAGGGTCGATCAGTTTTGAGATCGTGAGGCTGCACGTTGCGCGCTTCATACAGGGTGGTGGCACCGGCAGCGGCACGGGCGGCCATGAGGTCGCGGGTGACCTCGGTCTGGCCGTAGATCATCACCGATTGACCGCCGGTCAGGCCCTTGAGGTCGATGTGGGTCAACTGGCCGTTCAGCGCCAACTCGAAACCATCATGCACCAGGCCTTCGCTATCCATTCTCTGACTGACACCCGCCTGCCGCAGCAGGTCGACCATGCCTTGTTCCAGCACCCCGGCACGGATGCGGCCTTGCACGTAATCGGCGCTCTGGCGCTCTAGGATAAGGGTCTCGATCCCTGCCTGATGCAGAAGCTGGCCGAGCAGCAGCCCGGAAGGACCGGCGCCGATAATGGCGACTTGGGTTTTCAGCGCTTTCATTATTTTTATGGCCCGCAAGTTCCACTCGAACGGATCGGGTGAAAGAGTTGTCATTGGTCTTGTTGCTGACATTTTTCACTTGAGTGAGCGGCATAAGAAGGTGAAAACTGCGCCAAAGCCTGCGCTTTTTGCCAATCGGGGCGATTACCGCACCACTCTTCCGAGTATCGGGTTGAAACCATGACCAAAACCGCAATTCCGGTCTTCAAGCTTTACGGGGAACACCAGCAATGGCCCACCCCCGATTTGTTGCACTGCGAAACCATTTCCCGGCGCAGTCGGGAATACCAGTGGGAAATCCAACCCCACCGGCACGCGGATCTGTGCCAGTTGCTCTACGTGCACAAAGGCCAGGCACAGTTGGAAATCGAAGGCCAGCGCACCACCCTGAACGAAGCGACCCTGCAAGTCCTGCCCCCCTTGTGCGTGCACGGGTTCCGTTTTCCTGAGGACGTCGAAGGCTACGTAGTGACGCTGTCGGCGCCGTTGGTCAGCCACCTGCAAACCCAGCTGGGCACCACCGTGGACGGTTTGCAGACACTCGGCAGTTATCCGGCGGGCAAAGACAGTGATTACCTGAACAGCCAGTTTGCCCGCTTGCAGGATGAATACGCCGATGAACAACCGGCACGGGACATGATGATGCACGCGTTGGTCAGCGTGTTGCTGGTATGGATCAGCCGCCAGGCCATCCAGCGCCGTCACCCACGGGCGCCACGGGGGCGTGAATACTTCCGGCGCTTTACCCAGTTGGTCGAGCAGCATTACCGCGAACACCCGAAGATCGAGGATCTTGCCCACAAGCTGGGCATCTCGGTCTCACACCTTAACGGCACGTGTCGGGAGTTGGGTGGGCAGCCTGCGCTGCAGATCATGCATGACCGCCAATTGCTGGAAGCCAAACGCCTGCTGACGTACACCAGCATGACCATCAATGAAATGTCGGAGGTATTGGGTTTTTCCGATCCCACCAACTTCTCTCGACTGTTTCGCCGACGGGTCGGGTTCTCACCCAAGGCGTTTCGCGAGCAGTTGAAAGCCGAACAATCGGCTACCTGAGCGCGCTGAAACTACCGGTGTGGGGAACACATTGATCCTGATGGCAGCTGATCGCAAAGGTCGGCTGCATACGGGTCTGCTCCACACGGTAGGCGGCGGTCCCGTAAAGTGCGCTGGCAATGGCGCACAGGCTGAAAATCATCAGGTACTTTCTGGTTTTAATGCTCATGGCACAGACCTCTGCGGATCTACAGGGTGCTGTCTAAAGCATAGGTCAACCAGCCCAAGTTGCCATTATCGGACGACATTCAACAGGTTGATCCCCGCCTAGAGCCCGACATCCCACGCCGGCTCTTCCGGGAACCGCAGCACCAGGAAATCCAACAGGCTGCGCAACGCCGACGGCATGTGTTTGCGCGAGGCGTACACCGCGTAGATGTTCATCTGCCGTGGCTCGGCGTCGGGCAGCAGGCGCACCAGTTCACCGCGCCGGATGTAATCACCGGCCTCGTAGCTGGGCAGCAACGACACCCCTGCCCCGGCCAGCGTCACGCGCAACAAGGTGCTGGACTCATTGCCAGTGATATTGCCGTGCACCGGCACCGAGACAGGCTCACCGGCCTCTTCGAAATGCCACAGGCTTTTGCCGAAATACGCATGAGTCACGCAGTTATGCCGCGCCAAGTCTTCGACCTTCTGCGGCGCCGGATGCTCCATAAGGTAGGCCGGCGAGGCACACACCACCGAGCGGCACACCGTGAGGCGCCGGGCAATGAGGTTGGGGTCCAGGTCGCTACTGGTGCGGATGGCCAGGTCGATACGCTCATCCACCAGGTTCACCGTGCGGTCAAGCATCTGCAAGTCGACCGTCACCAGCGGGTAGCGCTTGACGTACTCGGCAATGGCCTGGGCCAATTGCGCCTGGCCGAACGAGGTGCTGACGCTCAAGCGCAGCAAACCACGAGGCGCTTCATCGGGCTCGCTGACGGCGGCTTGCATGTCGCAACACAATTCCAGCAATTGCCGACAGCGTGGCAGGGTTTCACTGCCCGCCGCCGTCAGGCTGAGCTTGCGCGTGGTGCGGTGCAGCAAACGCGCACCCACCCAGTCTTCCAGCTCCGCCAGGTAACGCGACACCACCGGCCGCGACAGGTCCAGATGATCGGCGGCGGCGGACTGGCTGCCCAGGTCCACCACCGTGACAAACACGCGCATTGCTTGAAGACGATCCATGATCTGTCCACTTTCAGAAACAAACTATGTCCCAGCATCGCATTTTTAGTCTGGTTTTGTGCAACTAAGCTCTGTGCATCCTTTACCGCTGCTGGAGCTGCCCGATGTTCTCAACCTTCAAGCGCTTGACCCTGGCCACCGCCGCCATGGCCTTCGCCGCCCATGCGGCTGCGGCCGACCTGAAGCTGGATGTGTACAACCCAGGCGAAGCCGCGATCTTCCCGGTCAGCTCGGTGCTGGTCAGCGGCGCCAAGGACGCGATCCTGGTGGACGCCCAATTCGGCAAAGGCCAGGCCGAGCAACTGGTGCAGAAGATCCGCGCCAGCGGCAAGCACCTCACCACCATCTACATCAGCCATGGCGACCCGGACTACTACTTCGGCCTCGACACCCTCACCGCCGCCTTCCCCGACGCCAGGGTGCTGGCGCCACAACCGGTGGTCGACCACATCAAGGCCACCGTGGCCGGCAAGCTGGAGTTCTGGGGCCCGAAAATGGGCGCCGACAAGCCGTCTAAAACCATCGTGCCGCAGATCCTCGAAGGCCACAGCCTGAGCCTGGAAGGCCAGCCACTGCAGGTCATCGGCCTGGACGGCCCACAGCCGGATCGCAGCTTTGTGTGGATCCCGTCGATCAAGGCCGTGGTCGGTGGCGTAGTCGTCTCCGAAAACATCCACCTGTGGATGGCCGATACCCAGAGCGCGCAGTCCCACAAGGATTGGCTCGCCACCCTGCAACGCATCGAACAGCTGAAGCCGCGCACCGTGGTGCCTGGCCACTACCTGGGCACGCCATCCCTGAAATCCGTGGCCTTTACCGCCGACTACATCAAGGCCTTCGACGCCGAGACCGCCAAGGCCAAGGATTCTGCCGCGCTGATCGCAGCCATGAAAAAGCGTTACCCCACCCTCGCCGACGAAAGCTCGCTGGAACTGAGCGCCAAAGTCGCCAAGGGCGAAATGAAGTGGTGAACCGTTTCAAACCCTAACGTACTGGAGAACGTCATGAGCAAGATTGCAATCATTGGTGCCACCGGCCGTGCCGGTAGCCAACTGCTGGAAGAAGCGCTGCGTCGTGGGCACACCGTCACCGCCATCGCACGCAATACCGACACGCTGGCCGTACGCCCTGGCGTCACCGTCAAGCAAGTCGACGCCCTGGATGCCAACGCCCTGCAACAGGCGGTGAGTGGCAGCGACGTGGTGATCAGCGCGGCGCACTTCGCCACCCTGCCCGCCAGCGCCGTGATCGAGCCGGTGAAAAAAGCCGGGGCGAAACGCCTGCTGGTGGTGGGCGGTGCCGGTTCACTGTTGCTGCCAGGTGGCGGTCGGGTGATCGACAGCGAGGGTTTCCCTGAGGAGTACAAAGCCGAAGCCACGGCAGGTGCGGCGTTTCTCGACGCACTGCGCCAGGAGAAGGAACTGGACTGGACGTTCCTGTCGCCGTCGGCGGAGTTCGTCGAGACCGAGCGCACCGGTCAATTCCGGGTGGGCCAGGATGACTTGTTGGTGAGCAGTGAAGGTCGCAGTTGGATCAGTTTTGCTGACTATGCGATTGCGTTGATCGACGAAGTTGAATCGCCGAAACACTCACGCCAGCGTTTCACCGTAGGTTACTGAGGCAACGCGGTTAAAAACTGTGGGAGCTGGCTTGCCTGCGATAGCGGTGTGTCAGTCAATGATGTACTGACTGATCGACCGCTATCGCAGGCAAGCCAGCTCCCACATTTGATCTCGGGTGTTACGACTGTTGCGCTTGGCTCACTAACCAGTTCATCAAGGCCTCAAGCCCAGCCGAAGGCTCGGTCCCCGGCGGATACACCAAGTAATACCCCATCCCCGTCGGCACCCTTAACTCAAACGGCATAACCAACCGCCCCGCCTTCAAATCCTCGCCAATCAACGCACTGTCGCCAATCGCCACGCCGGAACCTTGCGACGCCACCGTCATCGCCAGGTCCAGCGTTTCAAAATGATGGCCCTGGCTCAAATTGCCCAGTCGCGTCTGCGCCGCCTTGAGCCACAACGCCCAATCCCGTTCATCCCGCGTGGGGTGCAGCAAGACCTGTTGTTGCAAATCTTGCGGTTTGTGCAAGCCCGCGAGCAGTGCCGGTGCGCAGACCGGCGTGAGCTGCTCATCGAACAGATGCCGCGCCTCGGCCGATTGCTCGGCGATGGGCGCATAGATCACCGCCGCGTCAAATTGCTCGCGGCGAAAGTCCACGGTGTAGGCCACGGTGGTGGTGAGTTCAACCGGCACGTCCGGGCGTTCCTTCTGCCACTGCATCAGGCGCGGCAGCAGCCAGCGCATCACACAGGTGGACGCCTTGAGTTGCAAGGTCTGGCGGCGACTGCCGATCTGCTCCACCGCTTCGCCGAGCAGGCCAAACACCTGCTGTGCGCGCAATGACCATTCTCGGCCTTCGTCGGTCAGGCTCAAACCCCGCGCCTGGCGTTGGAACAGCGCATAGCCCAAATGACTTTCCAGCCCGGCAATCTGCCGGCTCACCGCGCCTTGGGTGATGTGAAGTTGCTCGGCAGCACGGGTGAAGTTGCAGCACTGGGCCGTGACCCAGAAGGTGTGCAACGCGGGCAGCGGTGGGAGGCGTTTCATCGAGGCGCAGCCATGACGTGAGAACATGGCTAGTATGACTTTTTATCGATTGTTGCCGCTACGGGCCAGCCGGTCCAATAACGCCTTACCTCAACAATAAGAGCGATCTGTATGGCGACCTGCGGCGAAGTATTGGTCAACCTCCTGGAAGGCTACGGCGTGGACCAGGTGTTTGGCATCCCCGGCGTGCACACCGTGGAGTTGTACCGCGGCCTGGCCCGTTCCAGCATCCGTCACGTCACCCCGCGCCACGAACAGGGCGCCGGCTTCATGGCCGACGGTTACGCGCGCACCAGCGGCAAACCTGGCGTGTGCTTCATCATCACCGGCCCCGGCATGACCAATATCACCACCGCCATGGGCCAGGCTTATGCCGACTCGATCCCGATGCTGGTGATCTCCAGCGTGCAGTCGCGCAGCCAATTGGGCGGCGGGCGCGGCAAGCTGCATGAGCTGCCGAACCAGGGCGCGATGATGGCCGGCGTGGCGGCGTTCTCCCATACCCTGATGTCGGCGGCGGAGCTGCCCGGCGTGTTGGCGCGGGCGTTTGCGTTGTTCCAGGCCGGGCGACCGCGCCCGGTGCACATCGAAATCCCCTTGGATGTGCTGGTGGAAAATGCCGACGCGCTACTGGGCAGTGAGCCTATCAGCGTGGCGCGTGCCGGTGCCGCGCCTTCGGCGGTCAAGCAGATGAGCCAGTTGCTAGCAGCCGCCAAGAAACCCTTGATCCTGGCCGGTGGCGGCGCCATCGACGCAGCGCCGGAACTGACCCGACTGGCCGAAGCCCTCGGCGCGCCGGTGGCCCTGACCATCAACGCCAAAGGCATGCTGCCCGGCCACCACCCACTGCTGATCGGCTCGACCCAGACCCTGGTCGCCACCCGCGCACTGGTGGCCGAAGCGGACGTGGTGCTGGCCATCGGCACCGAGCTGGCGGAAACCGACTACGACGTGACCTTCGCCGGTGGTTTCGAGATTCCCGGCGCGCTGCTGCGCATCGATATCGACCCCGACCAAACCGTGCGTAACTATTCACCGCAAGTGGCGCTGGTGGCCGATGCCCAAATCGCCGCAGAGGCCTTGCTGGCCGAACTGAGCAGCAAACCCTTGCCACCGCGTAACAACGCGTGGGGCACTGAACGCGTAGCGCGCCTGTGGGCAGAACTGACCCCGAGCTGGGACGCCGCCACCCGCGCGCAAACCCTGTTCCTCAATACGGTCCTCGAAGAATTGCCCAACGCCGTACTGGTGGGCGACTCCACCCAACCGGTGTACAGCGGCAACCTGACCCTGAACCTCGACCACCCGCGCCGCTGGTTCAACTCGTCCACCGGCTACGGCACCTTGGGCTATGCCTTGCCTGCCGCCATTGGCGCCTGGCTGGGGCGTGACGATGGGCAGCCGGTGGTGTGCCTGATCGGCGACGGCGGCCTGCAATTCTCCCTGCCGGAACTGGCCAGCGCCGTGGAAGCGCGCACGCCGGTGATCGTGCTGCTGTGGAATAACCAGGGCTATGAAGAGATCAAGAAATACATGGTCAACCGCGCCATCGAACCGGTCGGCGTGGACATCTACACGCCGGACTTTATCGGGGTGGCCAAGGCACTCGGTTGCGCCGCCGACAGCATTCAAGGGGTTGAGTCGCTGCGTGCGGCACTACGCGCTGCGGCTGATCGCCAAGGGCCGACGCTGATTGAAATCGAACAGGGGCTGTGGATGAAGGCGGTGGCGGAATGAGCGCGGTATTGAACGGTGTGTATATCAATGGGGCATGGCGTGCCGGACTGGCCTCGCTTGAGGTGATCAACCCTGCGACTGAAGCCGTGCTGGCCCACGTCAGCGTCGGCGATGCGAGCACGGTCACCCAGGCGGTCGACGCCGCCAGCGCCGCGTTCATCGACTGGTCGAAAAGCACCGGCCGCGACCGCGCCATGCTGTTGCGCAAGATCGCCCAAGGCGTCAGCGAGCAGCGCGAACAGCTGATGCACCTGCAATCGAGCAACAACGGCAAACCGCTGTTTGAAGCCGCGATGGATGTGGACGATGTGATCGCCACCTTCGACTATTACGCCAGCGTGGCCGAAGCGATGGATGCCAGCCAGGATAGCCCGGTGGCATTGCCCAGCGCGGACTTCAGCGCACGCCTGCGTCGTGAGCCGTGCGGTGTGGTCGGGCTGATCGTGCCGTGGAATTTCCCGATGGTCACCACCGCGTGGAAACTCGCCCCGGCGCTGGCGGCCGGTTGCTGTGTGGTACTCAAGCCATCGGAAGTGACGCCGTTGGCGGAGTTGCAACTGGCGCGGATTATCGCCGAGGCAGGCTTGCCGGCCGGGGTGTTCAACCTGGTGTGCGGCACGGGCCTGGAAGTGGGTGCGCCGCTGGCGGCGGATCACCGCGTGGCGAAGATTTCCTTCACCGGCAGCAACGCCGTCGGCGTGCAGGTGATGCAGCGCGCGGCCGAAACCATCAAGGGCGTGAGCCTGGAACTGGGCGGCAAATCTTCCCTGCTGGTGTTGGCCGATGCCGATCTGGACCTGGCAGTGGAGCTGGCCTGTGGCGGTGGATTTTTCAACGCTGGGCAGATGTGTTCCGCCACCAGTCGCGTGCTGGTAGCTGACAGCCTGGCGGATGAATTCCTGCAACGTGTGCAGGCACGGGCTGAAGGCATTCGCGTGGCTGACCCATTTGCCGATGACGTGGAAATGGGCGCGTTGATCAACCGCGTGCAATATCAGCGCGTGCTCGGGCATATCCAGCGCGGTGTTGAAGATGGCGCACGCTTGCTGTGCGGCGGCGATCGCCCGGCAGATTTGCCGAAGGGCTTTTTCATCCGCCCGACCGTGTTCACCGACGTACCGCTGGACAGCGCGTTGTGGAACGAAGAGATCTTCGGCCCGGTGCTCTGTGTACGACGCTTCACCTCCGAAGCCGAGGCCATTGCCCTGGCCAACGACAGCGATTTCGGCCTGGTGGCGAGTGTGGTCAGCGCCAGCCATGAAACGGCCGAGCGTGTGGCGAATGCCTTGCAGGCCGGGCTGGTGTGGATCAACGCACCGCAGGTGATCTTCCCGCAGGCCGCGTGGGGCGGTTACAAGCAGAGCAGCATTGGCCGTGAGTTGGGGCCGTGGGGGTTGGCGGCGTTTCAGGAGATCAAGCATGTGATCCGGTCCCTTTAGCCGATAACGATCTTTTGTGGCGAAAGAGCTTGCTCCCGCTGGGCTGCGTAGCGGCCCTAAAATCTGGGGGGCGCTTCGCGCCCCAGCGGGAGCAAGCTCCCTCGCCACAAAGGCATCCGCAATTTTTAGATAGCCCCTGCGACTTTCTCATTTGCCCCCTCTTCCCGCCCGTGGCCTGATTCGCCCCTGTTCACTCAAGGCCGTCCCATGGAAACCATCCAAACCAAACCCACCACCGCCGTCTGGCTGATGATCAGTGTCGTGCTGGTCGCCCTCAACCTGCGCCCCTCAATGGCCGCTGTCGGCCCCCTGTTGTCCTCAATTCGTGGCGAGGTGCCCTTGAGTTTCAGCAGTGCTGCGTTGCTGACCATGTTGCCGGTGATGGCCATGGGCTTGGCGATGTTTTTTGGCATGGGCGTGGCCAAGCGATTTGGCGAGCACCGCAGCATCGTGGTGTCGCTGCTGGTGATTGGCGTGGCGACGTTGTCGAGGCTGTTCCTCGATTCAGCACTGGAATTGATTGTCAGCGCCATCGCCGCCGGTTTGGGGATTGCGCTGATCCAGGCGCTGATGCCGGCGCTGATCAAGTCGCGGTTCAGTGACAATGTTTCGCTGTTCATGGGCCTGTACGTCACCGCGATCATGGGCGGCGCGGCGCTCGCCGCATCGTTTGCACCGTTCGTGCAGGTGCAGACCGGCAGTTGGCGCATCGGCCTGGCGATCTGGGCGGTGCTGGCGCTGTTGGCCTTGGTGTTCTGGTACGCGCAGCGCTCGGTGTTGCCGCCACTGCCCCAAGCCGGAGCGGGCCCTCAAGAATCATTTTTCGGCAACGGTCGCGCGTGGTTGCTCGCGGTATTCTTCGGCCTCGGTACCGCGTCCTACACCTGCGTACTCGCCTGGCTGGCGCCGTACTACGTGGAGCAAGGTTGGAGTGAACAGAACGCCGGTTTGCTGCTGGGTTTCCTGACGGCCATGGAAGTCGTGTCCGGCCTGATCACCCCCGCCATCGCCAACCGTCGCCAGGATAAACGCGGCGTCGTTGCGGTGTTGCTGGTGCTGATCATCCTCGGTTTCTGCGGCCTGATCCTGAGCCCGCAACACCTGAGCCTGCTGTGGCCTTGCCTGCTCGGCCTGGGCATCGGCGGCCTGTTCCCGATGAGCCTGATCCTGTCCCTCGACCATCTGGACAACCCGCGCCGCGCCGGTGGCCTCACCGCGTTTGTGCAAGGCATCGGCTACCTGATTGCCGGGCTGTCGCCGCTGATCGCCGGGATGATCCGCGATCAACTGGGCAGCTTCGAATGGGCCTGGTGGTCGCTCACGGCAGTGATCGTAGTGATGCTGTTGATCGTCACGCGCTTCAACCCAAAGCATTACGCACGACATATCCGCTGAGGTCGTGTTGTAAACAGTATTTGTCTCACACCAAACATAGAAACGCCCTACAGAGCATTCTATTGGCACGCTCGTTCCGTTAAGCTTTTGTGCTGTCTTGTACTGAATTCGGTACAAAGGGTTTACGGACGAAACCGATGCTAAACAGTAACTTGCTCAGAAAGCTCGATATGCAGGACTTGATGGTGTTTATCGCCGTCTATGACCAGAGCAGTGTTACCGAGGTGTCTGAAACGCTGTTTGTCAGCCAGTCCACCGTGAGCTACAGCCTGAAGAAGTTGCGCACCAGTTTTGAAGACGAGCTGTTTATCAACACGCGCGCCGGCATGCGGCCGACGTACAAGGCCACCACCATGTATGGCCATGTGCAGAAAATCCTCGAAAGCATCAACCTGTGCCACGCCGGTGGCCAGGCGTTCGACCCGACGCAGCAGGCCGTGACCTTCAGCGTGTGTGCGCCGGAGTATTTCGAACAGTTGATCCTGCCGCGCCTGTTGAAAAACTTCGACCGCGCCGACCTGCCGGTGATCGTCAATGTGCAGAAGCTGGAAACCGACATCCCCGCCGACGACCTGCGCGAAGGTCGCCTCGACCTGGTGATTTGCTTCGGCCCCAACTTCCACCGCGCCCACAAAGATTTCCGCACCCAGATGCTGCTGGAGGACGACCTTGTGTGCGTGTTCGACAAACGCTCGGCGCCCCGGGAACCGGCCTTCAGCCTGCAGTCCTTCGTCGAACGCCGCCACGTGTTCCCTACGCCGTGGACCTCCGACACCAACATGATCGACGGCTGGCTCGCGCGCCAGGCCCACAAGCGCCAGGTGATCGCCCGCGCCAACAGCTACAGCGCGGCCTTGAAGATGATCACCGGCACCGATTTCATCGTCACTCTGCCGCGCCGCGTGCAAAAGTTGCTGGCGCCGTCCACGGTGTTCGGCCATTGCGAAGCGCCGAACGGTTTGCCGGGGTTCACCTTGGAGATGCAGTGGAACGAAACCAGTGAACAGGACAGTGCCAATACCTGGTTTCGTGAGCAGGTGGTGAAGGTGTGTGCGGATCAGGGCTTGTTGTAGGGCTTAGCCAATCGCGACTTTGCTGTAGGAATCGCGGTCCATATCGACCAACAAAACACTCAGTTGAACCTGCACGCCCGCCGGCCAGTCGCCCAAGTCCTGCAAGACCGCCAGCAGGCTTTCCGACAACTGTTTCTTGACCTGCGGCGACCGTCCGCTGAGCAGTGACAACTTCACCGCGATAAAACCGCGAGGGTCGAGGGAGGTGCCCACCTGGAACGTCTCGACCTTGACCGCACGGCTTTTGATATCGAATTCGGAACCGAACTGCCCGGACGCCATCAGCACATTGTTGAGCCGCAACAGGGTTTTCTCGACAGCAAGGCCTGTCAGGTTGGCGGTGTATTCCAGGTGCAGGTGTGGCATGGAGGGCTCCGAGTCTTTCGTAGGAAGATGCCTAGATATACCACGGAGTCAGGCCTTGGTCGCCAACCCTCGATCACTCATGAACGCTTCCAGTCGCGAGCGTACCCAGCGCTCGGCGGGGTCGGTGTCCACGTGGCTGAGCCAGACCATGGACAAATCCAGGGTTGGCGTCTCAAACGGGAACGGCTCGCAGAACAAGTGGCCCGACACGGCCATGGCCTCGGCGGTGTAGTCCGGCAGGCTGGCGATCAGGTCGGTGCCGGCGAGCAACGCCGGCAGTGCGCTGTATTGCGGCACCGACAACACCACGTGGCGCTTGCGGCCGATTTCCGCCAGCCACTCATCGGCGAACCCTGCCACGTTGGCGGTGTGGGACACCAGCACGTGAGGGCGTGAGCAGTATTCGTCGAGGGTCAGCGGTGTTTCCGAGGCATCGGCACGCAGGATGCGCGGGCGGATATGGCGTAGCAGCTTGCGCTTGGCATTTGCCGGCAGGCCACGGGTCTGGGTGATGCCGACGGTGATATCGCCAGAGGCCAGTAGATCCGGGATGCGCCAGTAGTCCACATGTTGCACCACAAACACCACTTGCGGCGCTTCCTGGCGCAGGGAACGCAGCAACGGTGGCAACAGGCCGAACTCGACATCATCGGACAGGCCGATGCGAAAGGTCATGGTGCTGATGGACGGGTCGAAATCGTGGGTCAGGCTCAAGGCCGAGGATAGCGAGTCCAGCGCCGGCGACAGGTGCTGGATGATTTCCTCGGCCCGCGCCGTGGGTTCCATGCGGTGGCCGACGCGAATGAACAGCGGGTCATTAAACAAAGTACGCAAGCGGTTGAGGGCCGAGCTGATGGTCGGCTGGCCGAGAAACAACTTCTCCGCCACCCGCGTCACGTTGCGCTCCAGCATCAGCGCTTCGAACACCACCATCAGGTTGATGTCGGCCTTGCGTAATTCATTGCGATTCATCGGCGCCTGCCCCTTTCCCCAAGACAAGCCGCAGTGTAGAAAGCCGCGTTGCCGGCGTCTACGTGTAGGACGCTTCGCTGGCCTGTGCGCCACGCTCAGGCTCGTGCCCCATGCGCAACCGCAGCGCCGCAATAGCCGCCACCACCAATACCAGCGCAATCACCTTCAGGCCGTTCATCGCATTGCCGGTGCTTTGCTCGATCACGCCCATCACCGAGGGGCCGACAAACCCGCCGAGCAGCCCGCAGGCGTTGACGAAACCCAGCCCGCCCGCCAGCGCAACGCCCTTGAGGCGCGAAGCCGGGTACAGAAAGATGATCGACTGCACCACAAAGAACATCACCGCCGACAGGCAAAAACCGAGCAGGCTGAACACCGGCCCCGATATCGACGCGATGCCCAGGCCCAACGCCATGGTCAACAGCCCCGTGATCAGCAACCGCCGGCAACGCCCGGGCGTGGTGGCAAAACGCGGAATCAGCAAGGCTCCGAGTGCCGCCGCGATCCATGGCAACGAGGTCAGCAGGCCGACGCTCATGGTGCTCAGTTCGCCATACTTGCTGATGATGCTCGGCAGGAAAAAGATCACCGTGTAGATGGTGATCTGGTGACAGAAGTACACAAAGATCGCCAGCAGGATTTGCGGGGTCAGCCAGTTTTTCAACGAGTGACCACCCTCGCCCGCGCCCTCTTCGGTTTCTTGGGCAATGCGCTGTTCGATGCCGCGCGCTTCCTCGGCCGACAACCACGGCGCCTTGCTCGGACGGTCCGGCAATTTGCGCCAGACCACCCAGGCAAACGCCACCGCTGGCAGGCCTTCGAGCATGAACATCCACTGCCAGCCGTGCCAACCGAGCATCCCGTCCATGCGCATCAAGGCCGCGCCCACCGGGCCGCCGATGATGTTGGCAAAGCACACACCGAGCAGGAAATAACCGGTGGCGCGTGCCCGCTGTTCGCGGTTGAACCAGTAGGTGAGGTAGAGCATGACGCCGGGGAAGAGTCCGGCTTCGGCAATGCCCAGCAACAGGCGCAGCACGTAGAACGAGGTCTCGCCCTGCACAAAGGCCATGGCCGCCGAGATCAGGCCCCAGGTCACCATGATCCGCGCAATCCAGAATCGCGCGCCGACCTTGTGCATGATCAGGTTACTGGGGATTTCCGACAGCGCATACGTCAGGAAAAACAGCCCCGCGCCCAACCCGTACGCCGCGGCGGAAATGCCCAGGTCGACGTCCAGATGATGCTTGGCCAGGGCGATGTTGGTGCGGTCCAGGAAGCTCAGGATGTAGGCGATGATCAGCAAGGGCATCAACTTGACGAACATCAGTTTGTTCAGCGCCTGCGGGGTGCGGGCGGAAGTCGCGGTAGTCATCGGCAATTCCTCTTGGCGCCCCGCCAGCCGGGCTGGGGGGCGCATCGGTGTTGTTCTAGGAGTCGAGTTGCATAGCCAACGCCTGGGGGCGATGGGAAAACAGTTGCAGCAGTGCGCCGCCCAGGGCGCAACCAGCCATCACAAAGAAACACACGGTGTAGCCGTGCAACGTGGTCCAGCCGCCGCCCATGGCGATCAGGCTGCCCATCAGCACCGGCGCCAGGCCGCCACCGATGAACATCGCGGTGGTGATGATGCCGTTGGCGGTGGACGTCGCTGACGGTTCGGCCGAGTCGCAGGCCACGGCGTAGTAGATCGGCCACACCGCATTGGCCACCAGGCCGAACAGCAGTTGCACGACGATGATCAACGTCAGGGTGTTGGCGAAGTAGAACGCGCCGACACTCGCCGCCATCCACACACCGCAGATGATCAGGGTGGTGCGCCGGCCGATGATGTCCGACAGCGACGGCCACACCAATTGCCCGAGGATGCCGGTGAGGGTGAACACCACGCTCATCCCCGCCGACTCGGCCAGGGACAATCCGGCGATGTTGTAGAGGTAGGCCGGCAGCACGATGTTGACGCCCATATACACCACTTGGGTGAGCATCGTATTGCCGGCCGTGAGGGCGATATTGCGGTTGCGCAAGGTGGCAAGGAATGTACGCCAGGCCTCGCCTTTGACTTGGCTGGCCGGCGCGTTGTCCGGCGGGGTCATGCCTTTGGCGGCGATGTCGACGTACAGTGCAGTGATGCGCTCGGCGGTGGAATAGCGCGCCCAGAAGATCATCAACGGCAACGCCACCACGAACGCGAAGAAGAACACATAGCGCCAGTTCTCTTCACCAAACACGGTGATGACAAAACTCGCGACGATACCGCTGAGCATCGCGCCAATCGGGTAACCCGTATGGTGCGCGCCCAGGGCAAAACCGCGACGCTCAACCGGCCACCATTCGGCGGTGTTGCTCACGCCCACCGGCTCGCCCCAGCCAGCGCCGAGGTTGACGCCGACGCGCAGGGCAATGAAGGTGGCGAGGTTGCCGCTCAGCGCCTTGAAGCCGGACAGAAACGAGATCGCGGTGTAGCCCAGCACCAGCGGCACCTGGAAGCGCGCACGTTTCCAGCCGCCGCCGTAACGGTCGCTCCACATCGAACCGGGAATATCCAGCAGCGCCAGGGCCAGCATCACCACCGTGGCCACGGTGCCCCATTGGTCGGCGGATAAGTCGAAATGCTTGGAGATGGTCGGCCCCAGGCGCAGCACGATCTCACGGTCGTAGGCGTTGAGGATCCAGATCATCCAGCAGACCAGCAGCGACACCCAGGAATGCCGGTGAATACTGCGCAGGGACGCTTTTTTGATAGTTGCCATGGGCCTCTCCAGGCGCGCGAGGGCGCGCACTGACACAAGGTTGCGAAGGAATATGCCTTGTCACACACACGCGCTAGCTGGCGAACCGTCGCTCGGCTATTCCTTGCACGCCCAACCCGGTAATGGCGAACAGCGCTCCGCGCTGCTGGCCGTCTGCCGGAAAACGCGGCAGCGGCGGCTTGGCCATGGAGGTCACAAACAGAGTGTCCAGGTTCGGCCCGCCAAAGGTCAGGCTGGTGACCTTTTTCACCGGCATCTGAATGATGCGATCGACGTGGCCGTCGGGGGTGTAGCGCACCAGTTTCCCGGCGTAGACCAGCGCCTGCCACAGGCAGCCTTCGGCATCCACGGTGCAACCATCGGCGGCGCCACCGCCGGAGGTATCGACCTTGGCGAAGGTGCGACGGTGGCTGACGTTGCCGGTGGCCAGGCCATAGTCGTAGGCCCAGATCTCGCCGGACCAGGTGTCGCAGAAGTAGAAGGTGTCACCCGACGGGCTCCAGCACGGGCCGTTGGACACGATGATGCCTTCGTCCAGGGTGTGCAGGCTCAGGTTGGCGTCCAGGCGGTAAAGCTTGGCGCTGGCGCTGTCTTCCAACGTGTCCATGGAGCCGAAGATAAAACGGCCTTGGCGGTCGACCTTGCCGTCGTTGAGGCGGTTGTTCGGCAGGTGCGGTTCCGGGTCGATGACAAGGTTGAGTTCACCGCTCTTGAGGTCGAGGGTGTGCACGCCGTTTTGCAGGGCGACGATAGCCGACTCACCGTCGTGGCGCAGGGCCATGGAGCCGATTTTCTGGCCCACCTCCCAGGCACGCAGCTCGCGACCGTCGTCGGTGCATCGCAAGATGCGGCCGTCGGCGCTGTCGATCCAATACAAGCGTTGTTGCTCGACGTCCCACACCGGGCCTTCGCCCAGGGTGGTCTTGACGTCGACAAGCACTTCGATACGCATGGTGATCCCCTTATTGTTGTTGTGCGGGATGACGGCCGCGCCCTGATGGGATATCCCCTTGTAGGAGCGAGCTTGCTCGCGAAAAACATCAACGATAACGCGTGCTGCCTGGTGTAATGCGATGTCTTGGAGTTTTTCGCGAGCAAGCTCGCTCCTACAGTGGATCGGTGAATACACCCAGGACGCGACCTCAGTTGTGGGTTAGAAGTTGACCTGATCGCGCCCCTTGAGCCCGAGAATTTCCCGCGCTTCATCCGGCGTGGCGACGCGGTGCCCGAGCGCTTCGATCACCGTGCGAATGCGCCGGACCTGATCGGCATTCGACGCCGCCAGTTTGCCCGGCCCGTCCCACAGCGAATCCTCAAGCCCCACGCGCGCGTTGCTGCCCATGGACAGGCCCATGGTCGCCAGCGGAATCTGCCCACGCCCGGCGCCGAGGATCGACCACACGTAGTCGTCGCCAAACAGACGGTCAGCGGTACGGCGCATGTGTGCCAAATCTTCCGGGTGCCCGCCGATGCCGCCGCGCAAGCCGAACACCGACTGGATAAACAACGGCGGCTTGAGCAGGCCGCGTTCCAGGAAATGCGCGGCGGTGTAGAGGTGGCCGATGTC
Organism: Pseudomonas reactans; assembly: GCF_013387025.1. Classification (NCBI taxonomy): domain Bacteria; kingdom Pseudomonadati; phylum Pseudomonadota; class Gammaproteobacteria; order Pseudomonadales; family Pseudomonadaceae; genus Pseudomonas; species Pseudomonas reactans. The sequence continues at coordinate 110,209 of NZ_JACAQP010000002.1, forward strand.
GTAGCACTCGATCTCGAAACGGGTGCGGTTTTCGGCGCAGGAATTGAGAATGTGGGTGATGTCGCGGAAGGTGTTGCGGAAGATCCGGTCATCACTTTCCTCCAGGTACGGCCGCTCCCAGTCGTGCTTGAAGTCGGTAAAGCGGTTGAGCATTTCGTACAGGCCGAAGTTCATCGAGCCCATGTTCAGCGAAGCCAGTTCCGGCTTGAACTGCATCACTGGCTGCAGGCGTTCTTCCACGCCCATGGTCGGCGCGCCGCCGGTGGTGATGTTGATCACCACGTCGCTGGCGGCCTTGATCTGCGGCAGGAACTCGGCGAACAACGCCGGGTCCTGGCTGGGGCGACCGTCGTTGGGGTCACGGGCATGCAGGTGCACAATCGCAGCGCCAGCCTCGGCGGCACCGATGGCGGCGTCAGCAATTTCCTGGGCGGTGATCGGCAAATGCGGTGACATCGACGGCGTATGAATCGCACCGGTAACGGCGCACGTAATGATGACAGGACGATTTTTGGACATGACGAATCTCCGACTTTTATTCTTATGAAAAAAATCCTGGGTACAGCGCGATGTGTTCTTCCGTGGCTTACAGGTACTCGACGTTACCGTCGACGCTGATCGCCTGGCCGGTCACGTTGCGTGCGGCGGGCGAACAGAGGAACAACGCCATGGCGGCCACGTCTTCGGCGGTGACCATGCGTTTGAGGGAAATCTTGTTGAGGTATTCCTGGCGCATCTCGGCTTCGGGCACGCCGACCTGCTCCGCACGCGCGCGGATCACGCCGTCCATGCGCGGGCCTTCGACGATACCGGGCAGCAAGGCGTTGACGCGGATATCACTCTCGCCCAGCTCCGAGGCCAGGGATTTCATCAAGCCGACGATCGCCCATTTGGTCGCCGCATAGGGCGTGCGCCACGCGTAACCCAAGCGCCCCGCCACCGAGGCGATATGCAGCATATGGCCGTGGGACGATTCCTTGAGCATCGGCACGGCGTGGTGGGCAAACCGGTATTGCGCGGTGAGATTGATATTGATGGTGGCTTGCCACTCGGCGTCGCTGATCGCATCGATGCCGCCGGTAGGCCCGGCGATCCCGGCGTTGTTGACCAACACATCGAGGCCGCTGAAACGCTCGCGCTGCACCTTGAACACCGCCTCGATCTGCGCGGCATCACTGACATCCGCGCGGGTGGCGACGGTGCCTGGGTATTTGTCGCGGAACGCGGCCAGGGCCGGCTCGCTCACATCACACACATGCACCTGTGCACCGGCTTCCAGATACGCCGCCGCAAGCACTTCACCAATGCCGGCAGCCCCGCCGGAAATCAACACACGTAACCCAGGATAGGGCTGCAGCCGCTGTAGGACACTCATGCACGTTTACCTCCTGAAGCAGACGACCGCGAACGGTCGTTCTTGACGAGCAGGCGCGCCAGGGAGTCGGCGGCCTGCATGATGTCATCGGTCACCGCTGCGCGTGCGCCGGCGCCATCGCGGGCAGCCAGGGCTTCGACAATGCGCGTGTGCGCTTCCATCGAGCGTTGCAGGTGAGCTTTATCCGGGGCGACCAGCGCAAAGCACGGGCCCATGTGCAGCCAGAAATTTTCCACGGCGGCCATGGTCAACTCGGCCTGGGCCACGGCGTAAATGCGCCGGTGAAAGGCGAAGTTGGTCCACAGGTAGCGGGACACGTCGACTTCGTCGGCGGCGTGTTGCATCTGTTGGCAGAGATCGGTGATTTCATCGAGGTCGGCTTTCTGCAGGAGCAACACCGCCTTTTCGGCGAGCAAGCCTTCAAGAGCGACCCGCGCATCACGGATTTCGCGCAGGCGCTCGACCGTCATCAGGCGCACACGCAGGCGGGAGGTTTCGGTGACTTCAAAGGCGTTTTCAGCGCTGAGGCGTTGCAGCGCTTCGCGCACCGGCATGGGGCTGGAACCGAGGGCTTCGGCGAGGCCGCGGATGGTGAGTTTCTGGCCAGGCTGGAAACGGCCACTCATCAAGGCTTCGCGGATCTGGCGGTAGACCTGGTCTTGCAAGGTATCGCGGGACACCTGGCGCAGGGTAGGCAGGAGGAGCGGACCATCTGTCATGAGGCAAAACCTGTGTTGTCGTTCTTATGGCCTCAATATGTGATCACAAATCAAATATGTCAAATAGTTTCCCATTTATGAGAGTGCACAGATAAATGTGGGAGCGGGCTTGCTCGCGAAAGCGGTTGATCAGTCACAGCATTGTTGACTGACACTCCGTCTTCGCGAGCAAGCCCGC
>NZ_JACAQP010000019.1:0-130942 GCF_013387025.1 Pseudomonas reactans
CAACTTCAACCACTTGCGCTTCAGATCTCTCGTCAGCGGGAGGCGAATAATACAGCTTTAAAATTCGTGGTCAACCCCCGCATGGAAATTCTTTTTCCTTACCGAAGAGCCCGTCCGGGCGGCACCGTCAGAAGGTGTACTTGAAACTCGTCATGAAGTTACGCGGCGCGCCATAAACACTCCAGCTGTCCGCATACGCATAGTAGCTACGATCAAACACGTTGTTCACATTCAGCGTGGCACTCAGGTTCTTGCTGATGTCGTACCGCGCCATCACATTGGTCAGCGCATAACTCCCCTGCTCGAACGTGTGCAGGTCCATCCCCGTCTTGCTCTGCCAGTTCACGCCGCCGCCCACGGTGACCTTGTCGAATACACCCGGCAGCCGGTAAGTGGTGAACGTCTTGAGACTATGCCGCGGGCTGGTCGTGACAATGCGCTGATCGTCCTGATTGGTGCTCACGCTGTACGCATACCCCGCTGACGCCTGCCAGCCCTCACTCAACTCACCGTTAAGCTCCAGCTCGACGCCTTTGGTGGTCGTGCCTTGTTCCAGGCGGTAGATATCCGGCGCTCGCACGTACACCGCCAAGTTGTCCTGGTCGATCTTGAACAGCGCCAGGCTGGCATTGAGTTTGTCGTCGTTGAAACTGCCTTTTACCCCAACCTCGTAGCCGGTACCTTCCTGCGGGTCGAGGGCTTTGTTGTTTTCGTCGTGAACGCCATAGGCCTGCGGGTTGAAGATTTTGGTGTAGCTGGCGTACACCGCCCACGTCTCGCTCAGGTCGTAGACAATTCCGGCGTAGGGCAGGAACACGCCGTTACGGGTTTCCTTGCTTTCGGTGTTCTGGGACGGGTCGGCGTAAACGCTGACTTCGTTGTTGCGCTTCCAGTCGGTGACACGGCTGCCTAGGATGACAGCAGTGTTGTCGGTGACATGGAATCGCGAGGTCAGGTAGGCGGCGTACTGGTTTTCTTCGATGTGCGTCTTGCCCACCGGCGTGGTGTCAGGGCGATTGGCGCCACTGCCATTCCAGTTGAAAATGTTGGGCACAGTGCCGTCGTAGCCGGTCCAGGAGCCGAACCAACCGCCGTGACTTGGGGTATTTTCGTTGTAGCGCGACATCGTGACGCCAGCGATCAACTCATGCTCGCGCCCAAACAGGCTGAAAGGGCCGGTAAAGTAGGCATCAAGGTTGTTCTGGCGCGGCGTGCCTGACCAGCGGTTTGGATATAGATAGGCGCCTTGCCCGGTGACCTGGTCGATATCACCATTCATATAGTTGATCAGTTCGTCGAATTCATTCTGGGTGTGGCTGACTTCCACTTTGCCACTCCAGCCGTTATCGAACTGGTGCTCTATAGATGTGAAGACGTTGGTCTGCTTGCGGTCGTTGTACGCCCAGTCCGGCGCGCTGTTGGCCGAACGGCTGAAGTTTGTGCGATTGCCATTGCTGTAGAACATCTGGAAGCCGGTGCGCAGCGGGTCGTTGACCTGGTTGTTGATGTAGCTGAAGCCCACCGTGAGCATGGTGGCGTCACTCAGGTCGAACTCGGAAATGCCGTACACCAGTTGCGAGTCGGTGTTGACGCGGTCGACCCAGGAGTTCTGCTTCTTATAGTCCACCACCAGGCGCCCACGAATATTGCCGCTGTCGTTCAAGGGCCCGGATACATCAAAACCGGTGCCATAACGGTCCCAACTGCCCGCCTCGCCAGTGATGCTGGCCTGGGCTTCGGCGGTCGGGCGCTTGCGGATCAGGTTGATGGTCGCTGAGGGCGTACCCGAACCGCTGATCAACCCGGTGGCGCCGCGCACCACTTCAACACGGTCGTACATCGCGGTGTTCTGGGTGGTGTTGTCCAACCGCGCCGAGGTGGGGACGCCATCGATTTCGAAGTTGTTGATCTGAAAACCACGGGACCAGTAAGTATCGTTCTCCGCGCCCACGCCGACGCGCAGCACAGTGATGCCCGGCGTCGCTTCCAGCACTTCGGTAAGGTTGGTGAGTTTCTGGTCGTCGAGGCGCTGGCGGGTGATCACCGTGAGCGATTGCGGGGTTTCTTTCTGGGTCAGGTTCAGCCGCGTCGAACTGCTGGACGAATACGTGGTGTACAAACCGGTGCCTTCGGTCGTCGAACCCGGCGCCATGCCGGAGATCGACACCGCGCCCAATTGCAAAGCCCCGCCCGCACCCGGCTGCAGTTGATAGCGCCCCTCGCCGGTCTGCACCACCGTCAGGTCACTCCCCGCCAATAGCGTTTGCAGCGCCTGGTCAACCGTGTAACTGCCGCGCAGCGCCGCACTGGTCTTGCCGGCGGTGAGCGCGGCATTGCCCGCCAGGTAGATGCCGGCCTGGGTGGCGAGTTGGTTGAGTTGGTCGGCCAGGGCACCGGCTGGCAGATCGTAGGTCTGCACGCTCGATTGTTCAGCGGCTACCGCCAGTGACGCCATGCTCAGGCTGGCGGGAATGGCCAAGGCAAACGCGATAGCCAGCGCCAAAGGTTGTGGTGCGTTACGCAGGAATGAGGACATAAAACAGTTCCGGTCGAAGGAGGCATCAAGCCGTTGTCCTTCTCTAATTCGAATGAGCAGCCAAAACCGGAAGCACGAGATGCAAAAAAATGTCAGCGCGCAACCACCGTGGTCCACCAGGCGAAGCGCCGCTCGATGCGCACGGGCAAGACCTGCTCAAGCATGGCCAGCACCTGATCGGTGTCTTGCAGTGGATAAGTACCCATCACCCGAAGGTGGGCGACCTGAGGGTCGATGCCCAGATGGCCATGTCGGTAGCTGGCCAGTTCACCAATGAAGTCCCCCAGCCGCATATCGTTCGCCATCAGCACGCCTTTTGACCAAGCCTCGCGCCCAGGTTGGGCACGTTGCGTTGCGGCCAGACGCTGTCGATCAAATAGAACGCCCTGCCCCGCCGATAGGACGCGGCGTTGATCAGTATCCCCACAGGCAGCCTCTACGCTGCCCTCGAACACACTGAGCAACGTGTGCCCGTCCAGCTCACGCACGCTGAAGCGCGTACCCAACGGACGCAAGCGGCCTTGGGGTGTTTGCACCACAAACGGTCGCCCGTCCTTGCCGGTGTTGATCAGGACTTCGCCACTATAGAGTTTCAACTCGCGCTGGCCCGCGCTGAAATTCACATCCAACGCCGTACCGCTGTTAAGCCAGATACGCGTCCCGTCAGCCAACCGTTGCTCGCCCAACACCGTGGTGCTGGTATGGAAATCCGTGTTCCAGCCCCCCGACAACCAGCGCTGTTGCCAGCCGGCCCAACCCAACAAAGTGCCGCCCATGAGCACCGACAACCCGCGCAACACTTGGCGCCGCGAACGCTGAGAATGCCGCAGACTCTCCAGCGTCTTGCTAACTCCCACGGCATCGTCCTGCAACGGCGCAAAGCGCTGGCCTACACGTGCGACATAGCTCCAGGCCAGCCGGTTGACGTCACTGAGGGCATGCCATTGACGCCAGGCCTCATGCAACGGCAACGCATCGGGCTCGGCACTCAGGCGGGCGAACCAGTCAGCGGCTTGTTGCAGGGTGGCGTGATCGAGGCCACCGGGGTTGGTGCTCATGACAAGGCACCCTCCAGTTCAGCCTCCAGCACCATGCACTGGAACATGGCCTGGCCAATATATTTGGTGACAGTGCGCTCGCTCACGCCAATCCGCAGCGCGATCTCGCGATAGTTCAAGCCCTCGATCTGAGCCAGGCAGAATGCCTCGGACACCTGGGGCGGCAAGCGATCAAGCATCGCCTGCAAATGCACCAGGGCCTCCAGCACCAATGCGCGATGTTCTTCCGAAGGCACACAGTCTTCAGGCCGGCTCGCCAACACCTCAAGCCAGGCCTGCTCTACCTGCTTGCGTCGGAAGAAATCCACACACACATTGCGCGACAACGTGCTGAGATACGCACGCGCATGTCCATCGCTGCCGAATTCACGCGGATGGCTCAACAACCTGACGAAGACATCGTGAGCCAGCTCGGCGGCATCACTGACATTGCCGAGTTTTCGGGCCAGCCAGCGCTGAATCCAGCCGTGATGGGCCGAATACAGGCTGCCAACACTGAAAGGTGCGGCGACGGGCTCGGGAAGCGGGGGCATACAAAGCCCTACGAATAAGAATTGTTCCCAATGGTAATGAGAAAAACTGGCCACTACAACGAGCAAAAGCCACCGCACTGCAACAGCAGGCGTGTAGCCCAGGTCTTTTTTTTCCGTCACAGAACAGGGATCATCGCCCTCCCCTACTCCCCCCAAAGACGCCGAGGAAGCGAAACCATGGAATTGACGCTGGAAGCGGTTGCGCTCTTTGCACTGAAGCTGGCGCACGAGACGGACGGCGGCAGCCCGGTTTTACGGGATGATCCGGTGATGGAGGGGTATGACCGCGAGGTGTTTGGGTTGTTGGTGCGGCAGGGGGATTTGGGCGGGATTCAGATGAAGCTCAATGAATGTCTGACGCTGGCGCTCGATTCCCTGGGTGGCGCCAATACCGTGATGGGCCGCGAACTGCACCGGCTGGCGGTGGATGCACACCAAGCGTCGACATTGGATGAACTCAACGCCCCGCTCGGCGCACTCAAGGACTATCTCAAAGCCGTCCTATAAAGCACAACTCACCGCCGCCCTTCCACCGCCATCCGCACCGCCAACCCCATCAACACCGACCCCATCAACCAACGTTGCACCACCTGCCACCCCGGCCGAGTGACGAAAAACACCGCGATGGAACCCGCCATCGTGGCAATCACCGCATTGACGCTCACACTGATAAAAATCTGCGTAAAACCCAGCACCAGCGATTGCGCCAGTACACTGCCGTGACCGTTGGGGTCGATGAATTGGGGCAGTAACGACAAATACATCACCGCCACCTTGGGGTTCAGCAGGTTGGTGACCAGGCCCATGGTGAACAGCTTGCGCGGGCTGTCCTTGGGCAAATCCCGCACCTGGAACGGTGAGCGCCCGCCCGGTCGGATCGCCTGCCAAGCCATATACGCCAGGTACATCGCCCCGCCGAAGCGCAGCGCGTCGTAGGCAAACGGCACTGCCATCACCAATGCAGTGATCCCCAGCGCCGCGCACAGCATATAAACCAGAAACCCCAGCGCCACGCCGCCCAATGAGATCAACCCGGCCGTGCGCCCCTGGCAGATCGAGCGGGAAATGAGGTAGATCATATTCGGGCCGGGTGTGAGCACCATGCCGAGTGAAATCAGCGCATAGGCCAACCAGTTGGACAGTTCAGGCATGATGGGGCTCCGTTTTTTGAAACATCTGGCCAAGGTTGCAAGGTTGGCCGCCATGGTAGGGCGTTCAAAATGCCCGCGTTAGATACAGATCCGCGAGCAAAACGGCATACACCCAAGAGGCAGGCCCATGATCGACTTCAACAACAAAGGTTTCTTCAAACTCAAGCAAAACAACGAATACGCTGAACGCGTCGCCGACCTGCTGCTGGACGGCGAAGACGTGGTGGATGCGTACAAGGCCATGCGTGATGGGGTGGTGTTTACCACCAAGCGGATTATCGCGGTGAATGTGCAGGGGATTACCGGAAGCAAGAAGGATTTCACGTCGCTTCCGTACAAGAACATCGTCGCGTATTCGGTGGAGACGTCCGGAACGTTTGACCTGGATTCGGAGTTGGAGATTTACTTTTCGTCGCTTGGGAAGGTGAAATTCGAATTTACCGGGAAGACCTCGATCGTCGAAATCTCGCGGTTGATTTCCAAGCACCTCTTGGGCTGATCAACAGGTAAAAAAAGACCTTGGCGTCCCAAGGTCTTCTTTACTGCAAACCCGAATTGAACAGATGCACCCTGCGTGGTTTGTCCGCAACAAATGAAAATCGCAGTCACCAAAATGGATCATCAGGCTGAGCCCATCACCCTTCTTCCGACACACATCCTCCAAGCACTACCTCACCACTCCCTTGCACCACCTTCGCCAGCAACAGCAATGAAACCAGCACACCTATGGCTCCCACCACCGGTAGAGCGCCCAACATCCCGGATTGAATTACCAATCCCCCCACGATTGCACCCGCCGCCATGCCGAACTGGATCATCGACGTGTAGAAACTGAAGATGATGCTGGTTGATTCTGGCGCCAGGCTGATCAGGCGCAATTGCAATGCAGGTCCCGAAGACCATGCGGACAAGGACCAGGTAATCAGCAGGACGCACATGGCCCAGGCGATGTGCCCGAAGAATGCAAACAGCGCCAACGTTGCGCAATGAATCAGCAGCCCGCCCAACAGGGTGAAGACATAGCCCGACTTATCGGTGAACCGGCCACCCAGTTGCGAACCGATGATGCTGGCCACGCCGCACACCAGCAGCATCACACTGATTTCGCCCTCGGCCATGTATGTAATGCCGGACAGGTACGGGGTGATATAGGAATAGATGATGGAAAACGCGCTGATCCAGAACAGCGTCATTACGTAGAGGATGGAAATCTGTTTGTTCTTGAATAGCTTGAGTTGCTGGATGAGTGGAATCGCTGTTTCGCCTTCGGTATTGGGAATCCAGAGTAGTACTGCGACCAACGAGAATAAAGTAAGCGCACCGATACCGACGAAAATGAACCGCCAATCCATGAGGCTGGAGATAACCCGCCCCAACGGGACACCGACCACCAAGGCCGCGCTGAAGCCCATGACGACAGTTGCGATAGCACTGGCCTTTTTACCCGGTGGCGCCAACAGTGCCGCCAGGGTCAACAGCACCACTTCCACCACGCCAGCGCTAAGGCCCGCGACTGCGCGGGCGACGTTGAGCAGGCTGTAGCTACTGAACGCCAGCATGATCACGTTGGACGCTGCGAACATGAGCATGAACAGGACCAACAGTTTTTTACGGTTCATGCGTGCTGTGAGGGTAATCACAATCGGTGTGCCAACGGCAAAGGCGATAGAGAACACCGTGATCATCTGGCCAATCACCGGGATCGGCAGCTTCAAGTCTTGGGAAATCAGCCCCAGGATCCCAGCGATGATGTATTCGGCCGTCCCCAGCAGAAAACTGATAAACGCGAGCAGGAAAATTCTCATGGCGTTAGACATATCAGCGATTTCCCACAGTTGACGAGTGGGAAGGTTTTCTCGAATCGAATGGGTTCTCGGTGTTCATTACGTCACCCTTGTGCCTGCCCCATGGCGGAGCTGATAGGAAATTTATTCAATTACTCAATTAGCTAATACACTAATCTTTTAGGCAAATAAAAACCTTTAAAACCGCGCCTTCATATCGTTTTCACCGCCTCCGCAAACGCGTCCATCACCCATGGAACACGCTTGAAATAGGTGAACTTGCCGACCCGTAGGGAGGTCAGGAAGCCCGCTTGCACCAGGACCTTCAGATGGGCTGACGCTGTGGGCGCGGAGATGCCCAGCTTTTCGGAGATGTACAGGCCGCAAACCCCCTCATGCTCATCAAACTCGCCTACGGCGAAGTGCAGTTTTGGCTCCTTGAGCAATTCAAGGATCTGCAACCGGTTTGGGTTGGCGAGGGCGTTGGTCTGGATCAGGATTGAAGTCATGGCGAAAAGATTAGTTTATTAGCTAATCGTTTGGCAACAAGAAATGGAAGGCCTCCGGAATGATTTCCCGCAGACTTTCCCACACGCCCTATCGAACAAAGCCAATATCTGCCACCGGCTCCCCCTCGTACGCTCACGCCTTCGCACAAGGAAGTGAGCCGAAATGTCAGAACGCGTTTACCCACCCACAGAAGAAGAGTTACGCAAGCGACGGATCCTGACCCCGCAGCCATCGCGTGTGCCGTACTCGCCATCTGTTGATTACTTCCAGGCATCCCCTGCCCCGCCACCCGCGACAGCCAAACCTCCCGGCAGGGTCTTTATCAAGCCCTGCCAACTGTCTGACGGCATCACTCACTACTTCAACCCAGCCGGTTATGTCCCGCTGGAGTTGATCAAGGAGTACAGCCATTTAAGCCTGTTGGGCGGGCGTGAAGTGGACAGCCGGGGGACGGTTGCCTTACGCAAGATCAGTGGTAGCGCTTTGCCTGCCGGGTTGGGGCAATTGGCATTGCGTTCGGCAGTTTTGGAGTCGGCGGCCACTGCAGTCGTGTCCGCTGCTGGTGGATTGTTGACAGGTTTGGTGGCGCTGGCTTGGCCATCGGAATTGGGCGATAGCGCGCTCTACAGCGAAGCGCAATTGCGCTCGATGCAACGGGCGCGTTCGCAGATGCGGCTGCATGTCGAGCAAAAGGAGGACGGCACGCTCAAGGGGTATGTTTTTTACACAGGCAACAACCCTGACTGGCAGATGATTGATGTGGTGCAGTTCCAACACCGTGGCGATCAGTTTGTGGCGGATTTGGGTGAGGGAGCGGAGCTGATCTGGACACCTGCCGTTGATCCAGGCGACGTGTTAGGTACTCCGGCGTTGGAGGCTGCGCCGCAAGCGCCAGTGATATGGATTTACCCGCCGACGGAGAAAGCGGCGCAGATTCTGGTGAACCCGATTTACCCGCCGGAGTATCGGGATTTCATTCTGGTATTTCCGGTGGAGTCAGGGGTTCGGCCGCTGTATGTGGTAATCAATAATCCAAGGAAAGGGCTCAAAAACCCAGACCATGATTACTTCCCTGCGCCCGAAATCGAAAACATAACAGGCTTCCCTGGTCTGATTCCCCAAAAACCTGTGACACCAAGAAGAGGTGGAGCCGGCTTACGTGAACGCTGGATAGACGCAAAAGGAAGAAAGATATTTGAATGGGACTCCAAGAAAGGCGAGCTGGAAGTCTATCGGAACAGTGATCTAGAACACCTTGGCGCGTTTGATCCTTACACCGCCGAACGTCGAGGCCCAGCGGACCCGAAACGTCGAATCTACAGATAACGAGGAACTCGGAAAATGGTGATGAAAATCAAATTACGATGGTACGAAAAGCACAGCAATGACTTAAAAGCGCATGAGTACTCAGCGGACATCGAAGATTCAGACGTCGTTTTTGAGGCGTTGGGTTTAGCTGAAGAAACTGCGATATATGCAGATGTATTCAACGTATTGCCTAAGTGGCTAGTGATTGTTCAACCGTACTTCCAACACATGATTGAACCCGACCACTTCGACTATCAAATCTCCTTCCGCTACCAAGGCGCCTGGCCACCACCTCCCAAGCAACCTAACAAGGAGTTTTGATGCAATGAGACCTGTACTGCAGAAGCACCTCCTCTACCGCTCAGTCAACACCCGAACCCATGGCGTACGCCACGGGAGTTGCGGCGCTTACCGGTGCGAACGCCACAGCAAAAAAGTACAGCGCACCCTATCAACTCGAGGCTCAATGCACAGCCACCATCAACACGGATTTGATTACACCCCACTATTCCGCTTCCTCCTATCCAAAGTCGGTCATCCCTGGGATCTGGTTTTCAGCGAAGCCAACGCCCGCCTGAATCGCCCGGAGCCGGTGTTCTGGATAGTTGCGCAACATGAAAGCGACAAGCATGACTACGTGAGAACAGATGAAAATAGCTACTACAGCGGCTTGTGTATCGACGAAGCCGGCCTGCTGCAAAAGGTCAATCCACAGCTGACGCCCGAGCAGATGAAACCCATTTGCGATGGCTACACCCACACCTTCAACGGTGTGGTATTCGCCCAGCCTTTACCACGCAAACGGAGGCAAACGCCCGCGTTCATCCCTCCTTCACCTCACTCCCCGCCCCCCCGATCAACACCCGACTCCCCGGATCCGTAATATCAAACACCTGCAGCGCACACGCCGCACGGTTGAGCAGGAACTGAAACTCCACCAAATACACCTTGGCCTTCTCCGGGCTGAACGTGCTCATCACCGGCCCGCAGCTGTAATAAGCCCCATTGCCCTGGCTTCTCGCCGAGCTGGACACGGTGAGTTTCTTGCCAGGGTCCGCCTGAATCTCCAACTGTGGAAACCGCTTGAACCCCGCACTCGCCACCGTTTGGTTCAGCTTGGCGATCCAGTTGAAGACCTTGCCTTCACCGGTATCCATCACAGTGCCGAGAGTTTCCAGGCGTTGGTCGGGGTCGCCTTCGCGGCGGATGGCGAACTCGACGGGGTTGGTGCCGCCGCTGGCCTTCATGATGACCTTGGCGTGCTCCGCATCTACGGCCACGGTTTTCTGGCGCAGTTGAATGCCGTCCTTGAGCAGGCTGGGCGATGAGTCGCGTTGGTTGGATTGGCAGGCGCCCAGCGCCAGGGCGAGGGAGAGCAGCGCGATTCGCTTCACGGGGGATGTCCTTATCGAGGTGAGAGTGAGTAATGACTGGACCCGCGTTTAAACAGAATGTTCCGCCACTATGCCGATTCGTTAAACACCAACTGCGCGCACAATCCACCTTGCTCACGGTTATGCAGTGCCAACCGACAGCCGATCTTGCTCACGATCATTTCGACAATCGCCAAGCCCAACCCCGCGCCATTGGCGTTGCCTCGACTGTAGAACCGCTCGAACAGGCGCCCCATTTCTGCCTCGTCAATGCCCGGCCCCTGGTCTTCCACGCTCAGGCAGTTGCTACCAATCACCACTTTCACCTCGCTGCCCGCTGGGGAGAAGTTGAGGGCATTGGTCACCAGATTTTGCAGCGCAATGGCCAGGGCCACGGGCTCGGTCTCGACCCAGCACTCCTCATTGCCTTCCAGCACCAGCTCCACGCCTTTTTCCATGGCCAACGGGGTCAATTCAGCCAACTCTTCGCGCACCAGTTCGGTGAGTTGCACGGAGATGCACTTGGGGTTGTTCAGTTGCGGTTCGATGCGGGCCATGGTCAGCAACTGGCTGCCGATGCGCGTGGCGCGGTCGACGCCGTTGACCAGAAAGTCCAAGGCTTCGCGGCGTTGCTCCGGTGTCTCGGCGCTTTGAGCGTTTTGCGCGTGGATGCGCAAGATCGCCAAGGGCGTGCGCAACTCATGGGCGGCGTCGGCGATGAAGCGGCGTTCACGCTCGAGTAAATCATCCACTTGGACCAGCAATCGGTTCAACGCGGTCTGCATCGGTTCCAGGTCGTTGGGCAACGGTTTGAGGTGCAGCGGCTGCAGCGTGTCAGTGTTACACCCGCGAATCGACAGGGCCATGGCCCGCAAGGGCTTGAGACCCCAGCCGATGACCAGCCAGATCAATAGCGTCAGCAGCGGCACGCCAATCAATGTCGGCCAAAGGGTGTGGCGCATGATGCGTTGGATCACGCCCTGGCGAATGTCATCGCGCTCGCCCACCCAAATCAGCAAGCCTTGCTGCGGGTCGGCGAGGAGGAAAGCGCACCAGTCGTTGCCATTGTCCATCAGGTCATGGGAGCCGAGGGTAGACGGCGGTGCCGACAACACCGGCGCTTCGGCGGAGCGCACCAACAGTTGGCCGTCCGTGCGCCATATCTGGAAGGTCAGCCGTGTTTCATAAGGATGGGCAACGCCCTCCTCGCCCACACGACTCATGGCCTGGTCAAACGCCTCGTGCAACCGGTCCCAGTCGGCGTCGCCGGGGTCGCGCTGGCGCAGTACACCTTGCAGCAGGCGGGCGCTTTGGGCGAGTTGGGCGTCGTAGACTTCTTCGATTTCGTGGTGACTGTCGCGCAGCACCAGCCAACTGATCAGGGCGTCGCCCAACAGGATCAGCACCAGCACCGGAATGAGGATGCGCCCACGCACCGAACTCATGGCGTGAGCACCAGCACATAGCCAACACCACGCACGGTGCGGATCAGCTCGGTGGATAACTTTTTGCGCAGGTTATGGATCAATACTTCCAACGTGTTGCTTTCCACCCGGTCCTGCCAGCCATACAGCGCACGGGACAAGCGCTCGCGGGTCACGACTTTGCCAGGGCGCACCATCAGTTGGTGCAGCAGTTGGTATTCCATCGGCGTCACGATGATTTCCGCGTCTTGGTAGCGCACTTGCTGGCTCGCCGGGTCAAGGCTGATGCCGGCGTGTTCCAGCAGCGGTTGCGCGCGCCCCTGGCTGCGGCGCAACAGAGCACGCACGCGGGCCTTGAGTTCTTCGACGTCGAAGGGTTTGACCAGATAGTCGTCGGCGCCAGCGTCCAGGCCAGCGATGCGCTCGGCAGTGCCGTCACGGGCGGTGAGAATCAGCACCGGTAAGTCGTGCTGCTCGGCACGCAGTTGCTGCAACAGGTCAAGACCATCCAGGCGCGGCAGACCGAGATCAAGCAGCAGTAAATCGAAGGACTCCGTACGCAGTGCATGCAGGGCGGCGACGCCATCTTGCAGCCAATCGAGGGTATAGCCTTCGGCCGCCAAGGCCACGCGAATCCCCTGGCCGAGGGCACGGTCATCTTCGACAAGGAGTAGTCGCATTGCTGATTCTCTGTAGGAAACGGCGAAATCATGCCGGGTTTTGCGGGGGTTACCCTGGCAAAGATGTTACGGCTCGTTGCCAACTAAGGTTGCACTAAGGTTGATTTTGCACTGTGAAACCTCCCACATTTGCTGAGAGCTTTTCCATGCGCAAAATTCTCCTGCTGTCCCTGATTCTCGCCAGCCCACTGGCCATCGCCGGCCCGCAGTGCACCACGGCCGAGCGCTCGCAGTGGCAAGACGAAAAAGCCTTCCAGGACAAGCTCAAGGCCGACGGCTACACCATCAGTAAGTTCAAGGTCACCGATGGCAATTGCTACGAGATCTACGGCTTCGACAAGGACAAGCGCAAGGTCGAGATCTACCACGATCCCGTCACCGGCAAAGCCGTAAAGACTGAGATCAAGGGCTGATGCCAGGCGAATCCCTGCGCCTGTGGGACCCGTTGGTGAGGCTGTTTCATCTGTCTATCGCCGGGGTCTTTGTCGCCAATTACTTCTTAAACGAAGCAGGCGACGACTGGCATGTCTGGCTGGGCTATTACGCCATGGCCTGGCTGCTGGTGCGTGTGGTGTGGGGATTTGTCGGGCCACGCAGTGCGCGTTGGGTGGACTTTTGGCCTACCCCCAAACGCCTGAATGCCCATGTGCGCTCACTGCTCAATGGCCGGCCGCAGCATCGCCTGGGCCACTCGCCGATTGGCGCGCTGGTGATGCTGTTGATGTTGCTGGCACTGCTGAGCATCGGTATCAGCGGTTTCCTGATGCAGGAAGTGGATGCCCTGTGGGGCGCCGACTGGCCGCTGCAAATCCACGAGACCGCTGCCGATGTGCTGCTGGGCCTGGTGTGTATCCACGTGCTGGCCGCGCTGTTTGAAAGTGCCCAGGTGCGCGACAACCTGCCGTTATCCATGCTCACCGGTCGCAGGAAGCGCCTGCCGGATGAACGTGCGCAGTAATCCTTTATCCACAGGTCTCCTATGCGCTCCGCCTTATTGATTTGCAGCCTGTTGGCGGTATTTTTTGCCGCCTGGCAAAGCCATCCGCCCCATGTGTTGGCGCCGTTTGCTCAGGCGACCCCGAATGCCGCTAAAGTGGCGGCAGCCCCGCAATACACCAGCCGGTTTGTGTCCACGCAGCTCACGGACTTTGTGCACTCTTCGTCCGTCACCGCCCTGCCCGGCGGCGACTTGATGGCGGTGTGGTTCGCCGGCTCGCGCGAAGGCGCCGCCGATGTACAAGTACGCACCGCGCGCTTCGATGCCCACAGCGGCGAATGGGGCGCCGAACAGGTACTGGCCACACGGGAAAGCACCCGCGACGGCACCCAGCGTTATATCCGCAAACTCGGCAACCCAGTGATCGCCCTGGCTCCGGATAAACGCCTGTGGATGTTTTATGTGTCGGTGTCCGTCGGTGGCTGGGCCGCCAGTGCGATCAATGTGATGGTCTCGGATGACCTCAGTGTCAACTGGTCGGCGCCAAGGCAATTGGTGACCTCGCCGTTCTTCAATATCAGCACCCTGGTACGCGCCGCGCCGGTGTTCCATGCCGACGGTTCCATCGGCCTGCCGGTGTATCACGAATTCATGGGCAAGTTTGCCGAGTACCTGTACTTGAGCGCCGACGGGGCCGTGATCGACAAGTTCCGTATCAGCCGCGGCAAGCATTCCCTGCAACCGACCATCGTCCCGCTGGACGGCCAGCGCGCCGTCGCGATGTTGCGTTACGCCGGAGACACTCATCACCGCGTATTGGCCAGCCGCACCCTTGATGCCGGGAAGACCTGGAGCGAGCCCTACCCGCTGGAGCCGGCCAACCCCAACTCATCGTTGGCCGCCGTCGGCACACAAGATGACGGTTTGCTGGTGGCGCTGAATGACCTGCAAGACGGCCGCTTCAAACTCAGCCTTTACGGTACCGACGCCCAGCTCAGCCAGTGGCGCACGGTGGTGCAGTTGGACCAGTCACCGGACCCGCTGGGCCAGGCCTTCTCGCCCGAGGCCTACAAGGCAATCATCGGCGAAGGCTTCCGCGCCTCCAGCGGCGCAAAACGCCTGCCCCTGGAACAACGCTTCCTCAGCAGCCTGGACTACCGCGTATGCAAACCCGCTGGCTGCGATTTCGAATACGAATACCCGTATTTCAGCCGCAGCCCAGACGGCACCTACCACTTGGTGTACTCGTGGAATAACACCTTTATCAAACATGTCAGCTTCAACGAAGCCTGGCTGGCGGAGCGTCTGTGATGGTTTCTGTGTGGCAGGCCCATTTGAGTTTTGTGTTGCTGGGGTTCGCGGTGTTGTGCGCATTGCGCTTCACCACGCCATGGCGGCCGTGGTTGCTGCCGGTGCTGGTGGCGGTGAGTTTTATCCCGATCAACGAGCTGCCATTGGCAGCGTATGTGCGCAGCTTTACCGATGACTTGGCGATCAGCACCTTGGTGTTGCTGGCGTGGGTGGGATTGTGCCGGCTGGGCTTGGTGCAGGCGGTCAATCGCCGCCATCAGGTTCAACTGCTCGCGCTGTTTGGGCTGCTGAGCCTGGCGCTGTACCCGGCCACGTTGGGGCTGACGTATTTCGATCCGTATCGCTGGGGGTTCAACCCTCGGCCGATGATTGTGCTGGTAGCGGTTGCGGCGCTGGTGATGCTGTGGCTACGCAATGCGCTAGCGGTGTGGATGTTGGCGCTGGGCACGCTGGCGTTCGCGCTGCGGCTGAAGGCGTCGGAAAACTATTGGGACTATCTGGTGGACCCACTTTTAGCGGGTTACTGCGTAGTAGCGGGATTAATGCAGTTCAAACTGTGGGAGCGGGCTTGCTCGCGAATGCGGTACATCCGTCAGAACAGCTTTGACTGACCGACCGCTTTCGCGAGCAAGCCCGCTCCCACAGTGGACTTGTGTCGTTTGAGAAATAGGGAAAGATCAATATGAGTGCGTTGCAATCACGCCGCTTGCGCTATGGCGTGGGCGCGATCGGGTTGGTGTTCGTGTTGCTGGCGGCTTTGCGCCTGGTGTTTTTAGTGGGTTTTTCCGGCCTGGCATTCAACACCCCGCAACTGTTGGAAACCCTGGGCATCGGCCTGCGCTTCGACCTGCGCCTGGCGGTGCTGATCTTGCTGCCGCTTGCGGTTTTGGCCTGGCTGCCACGTTGGAACCTCATCACACAGCACGCTCTGCGCTGGTTGGCACGCGGGTATCTGGTGGTCGCACTGGCCGTGGTAGGCCTCGTCTACATCATCGACTTTGGCCACTACGCCTACCTCGGCGTCCGCATCAACGCGACAGTGCTGCGCTACCTGCAAGACGCGCAGATATCTCAACAGATGGTGTGGGAAACCTACCCAGTGCTGTGGATAACCGCTTGCTGGCTGGCGGCCGTCGCGCTGTGGGTATGGGCGCTGGTGTGCCTGGAACGCCTGACCCTGGATCGCCCAAGCACCGTCATCGGCAAGTGGACGCTGGCATCGGTCTCGGTGATCGGTATTGTCGCGGTGCTACTTGCCCTGCTAGGCCGCGTCGCCAACCTGAACCTGGAAAACCCGGTGCCCCTGCGTTGGAGCGATGCGTTCTTCTCTGGCAATAGCCAGGTGGCCGCCGTGGGCCTGAACCCGGTGCTGTTCCTGTACGACACCCTCAAGGTCGGCCAGTCGCAATTCGATGAAGCCCAAGTGCGCGAGCATTACCCGCAAATCGCCCGCTACCTGGGGGTTGATCAGCCCGATGCGCAGCAACTGAATTTTATCCGCGAACAAGGCGTGCAACCCTACCGATTGGCCGGTGAGCGCCCGCCCAATGTGGTTTTCGTGATGCTCGAATCCCTCGGCACCAGTGCCGTCGGTGCCTATGGCAACCCGCTGAACCCCACGCCGAACCTGGACAAACTCGCCAGCCAGAGCTGGTTCTTCAAACACTTCTACGTACCCGTCACCGGCACGGCGAAGACTGTCTGGGCGAGCATCAGTGGCGTGCCGGACGTGACACGCCAGGAGACCGCCACCCGCAACCCGCTGATCACCCGGCAACACACGCTGATCAACGCGTTCGAGGGTTACCAGAAGTTCTACATGATCGGCGGCAACGCCGGCTGGGCGAACATCAATGCGCTGATCCGCCAGAGCATCGACGGCGTGCAGTTGTATGAAGAAAGCCACTGGCGTTCGCCTCGGGTAGACGTGTGGGGCATTTCCGACCTGGACCTGTTCAAGGAAGGCGACCAACTGCTGCGCGCCGTGCCCAAGGACCAACCGTTCTTCGCCTACCTGCAAACCTCCGGCAACCATCGTCCGTTCACCATCCCCAAGCAGAACGATGGGTTCCAGATAAAGGATGTGACTCTGGAACAGGTCCAGGCCGCCGGCTCGCGCAGCGTCGAGCAGTACAACGCGGTACGCCTGTTGGACTACAACATCGGCCGCCTGATGGAAATCGCCAAGGCCGGCGGCTGGTATGACAACAGCATTTTTGTGTTCTTTGGTGACCACAACACGCGCATCAGCCAGATCCCGCATATGGCGCCAGCGTTTGAGCAGCTGGGTTTGGAAAGTAACAACGTGCCGCTGCTGATCCACGCCCCCGGCCTGGAACCTCGGGTGGTTGAACAGGCCGTGGGCCTGGCTGACCTGCTACCTACCGTGGCGGGCATGGCCGGTATGCCGTTTCGCAACGGCGCGATGGGACGCGACATCCAGCAGCCCGCGCCTGAGGGCGAGCGCGTGGTGCCGCTGGTGTTGCGCGAAGGGACTTTTCCGATCATTGGCGGCGTAACAAAGGACTTCCTGTTGCAGATGCAGCACGACGGTAGTTCACCGACATTGCATGACCTGGCGTCGCAAACCCCGCGAGACGACGTGGCCGAACAACACCCCGAAGAGTTTCAACGCTTGCAGGGGCTGACCCGAGGACTGCATGAGAGTGCGCGGTTGATGCTGTTCAGAAACGTGCGCGAGTGATCATTTGGGCTGGAAGGTTTCCAAGTACGCCAGGATGTTTTCGATCTTCTCCTGATCACTGATGCCCCAGAAGATCATCCGCGTGCCACTTACCACCTTCTTCGGCGCCTCGATGTAGGCGGCGAGTTTGTCCCGGGTCCAGACCACGCCGGAGTTTTTCATCGCGTCGGAGTACTGATAGTCCGTGGTGGTCCCGGCGGGCCTTCCGATGATGCCGTTGAGCTCTGGCCCGAACCCACCTCGCGCACCTTCGCCGATGCTGTGGCAGCCGCCGCAGGTCTTGGTGAAGAGCTTGCCGCCGGCCTCGGCATCGCCGGCTGCGAAGGCGGGGCTCGCGTTGAGGACCAAGGCGAGGGTGAACACGGCGTACTTCATGGACGGCTCCACAACAGGTAGAGAGAGGATTATGCCTGTTTGTCCGGCCCCAATGGCCACTCAGGTCATGATTCACGTAGCAACGCAGCCCTCTAAACGACCACCCATCGCCTCAAACACATTCAATCGAACCTATATAGACGTGTTCTACTCCACCTTACTGAACCCTGATGGTGGAGTAAGGATCATGGCTCAGCCATCGATTTTAGTGTTGGAAGACGACGAGATCATTCGATCGTTAATGGTGGATGTACTGGAGGATTTCGGCGCGCTGGTGACGTCGTTTCCTTCAGCGGATGAAGGGATGATTTACCTGGAACGGGGCGATGACCCGGTGGACTTGATTGTCAGTGACATTCAGATGCCAGGTTTGCTCAACGGCTACGACTTGAGCCGGGTAGTGGCGCATCGTTGGCCAACCGTACCGGTGCTGCTCACCTCCGGCAACACTAAACTGGCCGCTCAGCTGGGAGGCTCCGTACGGTTTCTACCCAAACCGTGGAGTGCCGAAATTTTGCTGGAGTGTGTGCAAACAGCGCTGACCCAACAGGGGTCGTCCATGCACTGATAGCGTCACGACATCATTTATACCGAACTTCACGACACGCACTGCGGTCATTAATGAGCAAGGAGCGACTTTTCTGATCCGCTGGTCAGCCTTTTCGCCTTGTGCGTACAGAAGAAGGCTTTGAGGTGTGTAGAATCGTCGCCCATTTCCACGCGTCATTCATGGTCGAAAGGCCCACAGTTCGAGCTTATTGAATGCATTCACAGGCCCATGACGTTGGTGCGCCCTCATTGCTGGAAGCGTTGCGCACAGGCACGGCCCTACTGCATGTGGCGCTGGAAAAGCGTCTGCCGTTTTTCACCGAGCACCTGGATGCGGGCTGGTATCGGCGCCTTTTCCAGGCGTATTACGGTTTTTATGGCCCAGTCGAGTCAGCACTGTACGACAGTGGCTTGATTCCTGACGGCTACGACTGCGCGTTGCGTGTGAAAACGCCGACGCTGGTCAGTGATCTCAAGGCCTTGGGCCTGGATGACCGAGCTGTCGACACCCTGCCCCGTTGCCTTGAACTCCCCACGTTCGACACCCCCGCTGCCTGCCTGGGCGCCTTGTATGTACTCGAAGGCGCGACCCTGGGCGGCCAAGTACTGCGCCGGGAAATGACCCAGCGCTTGAACGTGAATGCCGACAACGGCGGTGCGTTTCTCAATATCTACGGGGTAGAGACCGGCCGACGCTGGAAAGACTTTCTTGATTACCTGGGCGACCAGCCACTGGACGCGCCAGCCAAACAGCGCGCAGTGGACGCTGCCCGATCAACATTCAGCTGCTTTGAGCAATGGCTCGACAGCCAGGAGGTACTGCTATGAAACCCGAAGATTTTGAAGAGCTGCTTGCCAACTGTGCCGACGAGCCCATCCGTTTCCCCGGCGCCATCCAACCCCACGGTGTTCTGCTGACGTTGTCGGAGCCGGACCTGAACATCATCCAGGTCAGCGCCAACGTCGCCACTTTGTTCGGCCATGCCGCCGAGGCGTTGCTGGGCCAGCCACTGCACACGCTGGTAGGCGCAGAGCGCGCCAAGGCGGTTGCCGACATGGCGCAAAACAATACGTTTTTCGATGCGCCACCCTTGCATGTCACGTTTAACGGCGCGGAATTCGAAGGCCTGCTGCATCGCCATCAGCAGGTGCTGGTGCTGGAGTTCGAACCGCTGCTCAAGGATTTCCGCCCACGGGCGCTGAATGGTCGCACCAGTGACCTGGGCAAAATGCTGCAGCGTTTGCAGTCGGCGAAAACCCTGCAAGCGCTATACGAAATCAGCGTGAATGAAATCCAGGCCATGACTGGGTACGACCGGGTACTCATCTATCGCTTTGAAGACGAAGGCCATGGCCAAGTGATCGCCGAAGCGTCGGCGCCGTCCATGGAGCTGTTCAACGGGCTGTTCTTCCCTGCGTCCGACATCCCGGAGCAAGCCCGTGAGCTGTATCGCACCAATTGGCTACGCATCATCCCGAACGCGGCCTACGAGCCCGTGCCCCTGCTGCCCAAGCTGCGCCCGGACACCGGTCAACCCCTGGATTTGAGCTTCGCCACCCTGCGCAGCGTGTCGCCGATTCATTGCCAGTACATGCAGAACATGGGCGTGTTGTCGTCCATGAGTATCTCGCTGATGAAGGGCGACAAACTGTGGGGCCTGATCAGTTGCGGCAACCGTGAGCCGCTGCTGGTGCCTAATGATCTGCGTACGGCCTGCCAGACCATCGGCCAGGTGTTGTCGTTGCAGATCAGCGCCATGGAAGCCCTGGATCTGAGCCGTCAGCGTGAAGAGAAAGTCGAGGCCCTGGCCTTGCTCGATCAAGCGATGAAGCGCTCGGAAGCAAACGTGTTCGACGGCCTGGCACAGCAAGGTCAGTTGCTGATGGACCTGACCCTGTCCGGCGGCGTAGCGATCATCGAAGACAAGCAACTGCACCGCTACGGTAACTGCCCGGAGCCGGCGCAGATCCGTGCCTTGCACAAGTGGCTGCAAGAAGGCGGCGAGCCGGTGTTCTCCAGCCATAACCTGTCGTCGGTGTACCCGCCGGCCGCCGAGTTCCAGCAGGTAGCCAGTGGGGTGCTGGCGATGAGCCTGCCCAAGCCTGTGGATAACGGCGTGCTGTGGTTCCGCCCGGAAGTGAAAGAGAACATCAACTGGAGCGGCGACCCGAAAAAGCCGCTGGACCTGGAAAACTCCGACGCAGGCCTGCGCCTTCGCCCACGCACCTCATTTGAAATCTGGAAAGTGGAAATGGCCGGCATCTCCACCAAGTGGAGCCATGGCGATCACTTTGCCGCCAACGATCTGCGCCGCTCGGCCCTGGAAAACGACCTGGCCCGCCAAGTGCTGCGCGAGCAACAAGCCGTGCGCGCCCGCGATGAGCTGGTGGCGGTGGTGTCCCACGACCTGCGCAACCCGATGACGGTGATCTCGATGCTGTGCGGCATGATGCAGAAGGCCTTCAGCTCTGACGGCCCACACACATCGCGACGGATTTCCTCGGCCATCGACACCATGCAGCAGGCCGCCGGGCGCATGAATGTGCTGCTGGAAGACTTGCTCGACACCTCGAAAATCGAGGCCGGGCGTTACGTAGTGCGGCCAGTGATCCTGGACGTGAGCCAGATCTTTGACGAGGCCTACTCGTTGCTGGCGCCCCTGGCGATGGAGAAAGGCATCGATCTGTCGTTCAACGCCGAACCGGGCCTGCAAATCAATGCCGACCCGGAGCGTCTGTTCCAGGTGCTGTCGAACCTGATCGGCAATGCCATCAAGTTCACCCCGCGCCAGGGCAACATCGGTATCAGTGCCATGAGCAATGGCGAAGAAATCGTGTTCTCGGTGCGTGACTCCGGTGAAGGTATTGCACCGGAACAACTGCCTCACGTGTTCGATCGCTACTGGACTCAAGCGGAAAATAATCCGACCGGCAGCGGGTTAGGACTGTACATCACGCAAGGCATCGTCCAGGCCCATGGCGGCAAGATCGTTGCCGAGAGTGAGGTGGGTCGCGGCAGTGAGTTCCGGTTCACGGTGCCAAAGGTGATTGACGACTCGCATACCTGACGGACCTTGGGCTAAACAGGTAACACCACCACCGCCTCCAACCCTCCCCCCTGGCGCTCGGCCAGGGTCAAGGTGCCGCCATGTTCCAGCACAATCGCCCGAGCGGTGGAGAGCCCCAAGCCGACACCGCCCGTGCTTTTGTTGCGTGACCCTTCAAGGCGATAGAACGGCAGAAACACCTGTTCACGATGCTCAACGGGAATGCCTGGCCCGCGATCGAGAACGCGAACCACCACCTCTCCATTCCTCTGCTGCAACTCAATGTCCGGCGCGGTGCCGTAGTGAATCGCGTTGTCCATCAGGTTGGTCATCACACGCTTGAGGCCCAATGGGCGACCGAAATACACCAGGCGCGGCGGGCCGCGAAAGGTCAGGTCAATGGCCTGGTCGCGGTAGTCGTCGATCAGGGTTTGCAGCAATTCCGCGAGGTCCAGTTGGGTGGCTTGTTCCAGGCGAGCATCGTCGCGGAAGAATTCCAGCGCGGTGTTGATCATGGCCTGCATTTCATCCACATCGCGAAACAGCTTTTGCTGCTGATCAGCATCCTCGATGAACTCCCCGCGCAGGCGCAGGCGGGTCAACGGCGCACGCAGGTCGTGGGAAATGGCCGCGAGCATTTGGGTGCGGTCCTGGATGAAATGCCGCAACTGCGCCTGCATGCTGTTGAAGGCGAGGATCGCCTGGCGGATTTCGTGCGGGCCGACCGGCTCGATGGGCGGTGCCCGAAAGTCCGCACCAAAGCGCCGCGCGCCTTGAGTGAAGTGCTGCAGAGGGCGGGCCAGGCGGCGAGTCGCGACCAGGGTGACCAGCGCGGTCGAGATCAGCACCAGCAGCACCACGATCAGGCTACGTGCACCATCGTCCAGCCCCCAACTGCGCGACGGCGCGCTGAACATCAGCCAGGAGCGGTCAGCTAGTTGCACCAGCAGCGCATAGCGGCCGTTGCCGCCAGGCCAGTCAGACGGTTCATAGGCTTCCATCGGACGAGGTGGCCCTTGGAGCAGATGCTTGAACGCCTGCTCGCCCGAGTGAAAATCAGGGTCGGCCAGAACGGGTAACCCCAATGCCTGGCGCTGCGCGGCCCAGGTCACCCTGAACGCTTCGTCACCTACCGCTTGGGCCAGACGTGAACGCTGCGACAGGTCGGAGGCCTCGACCACGCGCACGACCACGGCGATCCTTTCCAACAACCCGATTTCAGTCAGCGGTGGTCGCGCCCACACACCTGCCATTTGCACAAACAACGCGTTGAAAGCCAATGCAGTCAACATCGCAATCAAGATGGTCAGGGCGATCCAGCGCGCCACAGTATCGCGTGGGCGCCTCATGAGCGGGTCACGCTGGCGGTAAATTGGTAGCCACCGTTGCGCACCGTGCGAATCATCGCCGGGCGCTTGGTATCGAATTCCAGCTTGCGCCGCAGGCGGCTCACTTGTACGTCGATGCTGCGGTCGAACGCGTCGTGGCTGTGACCACGCGCCAGGTTCAGCAGTTGTTCGCGACTGAGCACCCGTTGCGGGTGCTCGACAAACACCAGCAGCAGGTCAAACTCGCCGGATGACAATGGGATCATCACCTGATCGGGCGAGCGCAATTCGCGGCGCGTGAGGTCCAGTTGCCAGCCGGCAAAACGGATCAGCGGGCGCGCGGCATCGCCCAAGGGCGGCCGGCTCTCCCCCGCCCGGCGCAACACCGCGCGCACTCGGGCCAGCAATTCGCGCGCGTCGAAAGGCTTGCTCAGGTAATCATCGGCGCCCATTTCCAGGCCCACCACGCGGTCGCTGAGTTCACCCATGGCGGTGAGCATGATCAC
Organism: Pseudomonas reactans; assembly: GCF_013387025.1. Taxonomy (NCBI): domain Bacteria; kingdom Pseudomonadati; phylum Pseudomonadota; class Gammaproteobacteria; order Pseudomonadales; family Pseudomonadaceae; genus Pseudomonas; species Pseudomonas reactans. The sequence goes on from NZ_JACAQP010000019.1 coordinate 23,115, forward strand.
TGGCGTGGCGTATTGCTGGCGCAAGCGCTGGCACAGCAGCAGGCCGTTGTCGCCGGGGAGCATCAGGTCGAGGATGATCAGGTCGGCGGGCTGGCGCTCCATGGCCGCCCACAGCTCGATGCCACTGGCCACGGTCTCGACCGCATAGCCGTGCTGCAGGAAAAATTTCTTCAGGAGGGCGAGGACTTCAAGGTCATCGTCCACGATCAACAGGTTGCTCACCGACGGTCTTCACTGGGCTGGGACAAGGTGCCATCTAAAACCATTCGGCGCGGCGCGTCATATATTTCAACCGTGCAATAAAGCGTCAACGCCGCAATAAACCAGACATCTTTGCGCAAGACCGCAATGCCAGCATCGGCTTCCTTTTTGCGGAGACTGTACCCATGCGCTCGCTGACGTACCCCCAGCATCTGGCCCGCCAGGCCGTGCTGTTGCTGACCGTGTCTTACCTGACGGGCTGTGCGAGCCCGGCACCCGTAACGCCCACCACGCAGTGCGCACAGGTGAACTACCCGGTGTATGACCCGGCGGAGCCGGTCAACCGTGGCGTGTTTGCATTCAACCGCGCCGTGGACGACTACGCACTGGCTCCTGTGGCTCGCGGCTATCGCTACCTGCCGGATTTTTTCCAGCAGGGTTTGCATAACTTCGCGAGCAACTTCAGCGAGCCAAAGGTGTTTATCAACGACCTGCTGCAAGGCAACCCCCGGCGCTCGGTCAATACCCTGGGGCGTTTCGCAGTGAACACGACGGTGGGCGTGGTAGGGCTGTTCGACGTGTCCGACAGCCTGGGCATCCCGCGCCACACAGCAGACTTCGGCCAGACATTTGGCGTGTGGGGCATGGGCAGCGGCCCCATCGTCGAATTGCCATTGCTGGGCACCAGCAACAGCCGGGACGCTGCGGGGAAGGTCTTGAGCTTCCTGGTTTCGCCACTGGGGGACAGCGACACAGTGCAAACCCTGGGAACCCTCAGCCTGGTCGGCGGTACGGTCGATACACGGGCATCATTGCTGCCGCTCACCGACAGCCTGCAGAAACTGCCGGATTACTACAGCGCGTTGCGTAATGTGGTGGCGGACAATCGTGCGGCGTTTGTGCGGGAGGGCAAGCAAGGCGCTACCTCTCCCGGTCTAGACAGTTGCGCGAACAGCGCCTCGGATGACTTCTGAAAGCGTCAACCCGCCTTAGCCACATCTTGCAGCAGCGCGTTTATAGCTGAGCCGTTTCGTCCTCTATAAGTTTGGCCTCACTTAGCTCCAACAGGCGAAGTAACCCTCTACTCACTAGAAGGAAACATCCATGCTTAGCGCAATTAATCACTCACTGGGCAGCTTTCAATACTCTCCCCTGCAGCAGGATGATGCAGAGCCCCAGCGCAGGAAGCGCAGCATTGACGCAACACATGCGCAACAGAGCGCCGCTGACCTTGAAGGCCCGGCCGCCAATGATCGGTGCCGTAAAACCGGAGGTGGGCTAGACAGCCTCGGTAGAGGCAATTTGCTTTAAACCGCATTAGACGAAGGGCAGTGCACGGCCCTTCGTACTCTCCCTTAACAAAACCATGACATTCACTGGATTAATCTTGCGGGTTCAATCCAGCCTGGAGATCTTGCCTGCATGCCGCTTACCCACACACTGCCCGCCGTACTGGCTGGACCACTGCTGAGACGCCTCGAACCACGGCGCCTGGTGTTGTGGCTGGTGGGGAGTCAAGCACTGGTATTGACCCTGAGGCTCCATCTGCCCTCACGAATCCTGGAGTTCCCCCTTGACCACTGTCAGGTCGTACCGGTGGGGCGCCATGCGTTTATCCACCTGATCGATGTGACACTGGACAACGCACTGCCCCTGGACGTGGAGATCAGCTACGACCTGCTGTTCGACAACACCGGCATCGCCGACTGGGCACCGCACCTGCTGTACGCCAACGCCCAGTTCCCGAGCTTCGTGCTGCACAGTCGCATCCATCAATTGGTTCACGGCTCATGCCGCAAACCCCATCACAGCGCCGACGAGGGTCTGCTGTGTGTCGATCGCCTGTTGGCCGAAGCCCAAACGCCTGCCGACCGCCCGGCGCTGTTGATGATGAGCGGCGACCAAGTCTACGCCGACGATGTAGCCGGGCCGATGCTGCGGGCAATCCATGCATTGATTGCACGCCTGGGTTTGTTCGATGAATACCTGGAGGGCGCTGTGGTAGATGACAGCGCCAGCCTGTATGGACACAGCGCCAGTTACTACCATCGCGCTGACTTGCTGCCGGCGCTGGACAGCAACGAAACCCTGCGCGAACGCTTCTTTGGCGGTGTGAAAAAGCCGATCTTTACCAGCAGCACCGCTGACAATCACCTGGTGACCTTCGCCGAAGTCATCGCAATGTACTTGCTGGTGTGGTCGCCAACACCCTGGACGCTGATCGCGCCTCAACCTCCGCATCTGAACGCAGAACGAAAGCAGCGTTACGCCCGTGAGCAGGTCCAGATAGAGCGATTCCGCGACGGCCTGCCAGGCGTCGCACGGGTCTTTGCGCACCTATCCACCTTGATGATCTTTGATGATCACGACATCACCGATGACTGGAACCTCAGCGCCCAGTGGGAAGAAACCGCCTACGGCCACCCCTTTTCGAAGCGCATCATCGGCAACGCCCTGCTGGCCTACCTATTGTGCCAAGGTTGGGGCAACCAACCGGATGCGTTTGGGGAACTGATCAACCACACCCAAGCGCTCACTGCTCAGCCGCAAGCCAACCACCTTGACGCCACCGCGCAGGATGAACTGCTCGAAACACTGCTGAAATTTCAACGCTGGCACTACGTACTGCCCACCACCCCTGCCTTGGTAGTGCTCGACACCCGCACCCGGCGCTGGCGCAGCGAATTTACGCTCAAGCAACCTTCCGGCCTGCTGGACTGGGAAGCCTTGAGCGAACTGCAACAGGAACTGCTGGACCACCCCTCGGCCATCATCGTCTCACCCGCGCCGATCTTTGGCGTCAAGCTGATCGAGACGGTGCAGAAAGTCTTCAGTTGGTGCGGCCACCCCTTGCTCGTCGATGCGGAAAACTGGATGGCCCATCGTGGCGCCGCCCAGGTGATCCTCAATATCTTCCGCCACTCGCGCACGCCGGGTAACTATGTGATCCTCTCCGGTGACGTGCACTACTCGTTCGTCTACGAAGTGCTGATCCGCCATCGCGACGCCGGTCCCAGGATCTGGCAGATCACCAGCAGCGGTATCAAGAACGAATTCCCACCACGATTACTGGAGTGGTTCGACCGCCTCAACCGCTGGCTCTACTCACCCCGTTCGCCCCTAAATTGGTTTACGCGCCGCCGTACCATGCAGGTGGTGCCACATATTCCTGAGCATGCCGAAGCCGGTGAGCGGCTATGGAATTCGGCGGGGATTGGCCAGGTGTTTTTCAATGAGCGAGGTCAGCCTGAAGCGATTTACCAACACAATGCGGATGGGAAGGTGCCGACGAGGATGGTGGCGCCAAAATAATAGCCTATAGCCATCAATCGTAAGCCGTACATCTGCCCTATTCAAAGCCTCCAGCCCCCGTTGTACATTAGCCCCAGCCACGGAGTATCGGCGACAACCATGGCAGGCTTCAGGTGCCTGCCTACGCAAGGGAATGCGCAGATGAACGATACCTCCGACAATAACCCGTTAAAGCAGGATTTCTCTCACTTCAACGCCGACATGCTGCACACCGTCCTGGAGCTGGTCAGCGACGGGATCTGGGATTGGAACGCCAATACCGGGTTTGTCTACCGCAACCCAGGCTGGTATGAAATGCTCGGCTATCATCGCCATGCACTGGAGAACAGCGTATTCACCTGGGAGAACGTGATCCACCCGGATGACTACCCCCAGGTGATGAAAGTGTTCGACGACTACATCCACCGTCGCGCCCCTCACTACCAGGCCGAGTATCGTTGCCGCAAAAAAGATGACAGCTACCTGTGGATCGAGGACCGCGGCTACGTGATTGCGCGCAATGAGGATGGCTCGGTGGCGCGCATGGTGGGCGCCCACCGCGATATTCATCTAAGGAAATGCTCCGTCGAACAGTTGGAACGGCGCAATCAATCCCTTGAAGCGCTGGTGGCCGAACGCACCCGCGAGCTGTCACGGGTCAATCAACAGTTGCAACTGCAGTTGGATGAAAACCGCGCCTTGGCCGAAAGGGATGCCCTGACTCTGGTCGCCAATCGCTACCGCCTGGAAAAAGTGCTGCTGGAAGAGTGCGACCGCGCCCAGCGCTTTCGCCTGCCGCTGGCGCTGATCGCCATGGACATCGATGATTTCAAGTCGATCAATGATCGATACGGTCACGGTGTGGGCGATCAGACGCTGGTGCAGGTGGTTGAATGCCTGCAAAGCTGTATCCGCCCAGGTGACCTGCTGGCTCGATGGGGTGGCGATGAGTTTGTGCTGATCCTGCCGAAAACCTCGGTGGAAATCGCAAAAACAATGGCGGCGAGTGTGCGTCTGAAGTTGAAGAACAGCCCGCACCGGGACGACTTCAAGGTCACCCTGAGCCTGGGCGTGGCCGAGCGTCAAACGGAGGAACCCCCCGCCGCCTTGATTGCGCGCGCCGATCAGGCGTTGTATCGCGCCAAAGCGGCGGGGAAGGATGGGGTGTCCGAATGACACCCCAGTGTGTCAGCGAACCGGCGGTGCGTACTGGATGCCGCCGTTGTTCCACAGCGCATTAAGCCCGCGCTTGATCTTCAGCACGCTGCCTTGGCCGATGTTGCGCTCGAACACTTCGCCATAGTTACCCACCTGCTTGACGATCTGAACTACCCAATCCTTGCGCAGTTTCAGGTCCTTACCGTATTCGCCGTCCGCCCCCAGCAACCGCGCGACATCCGGGTTCTTGGTGGTCTTGGCCTGCTCTTCGACGTTCTGCGAGGTGATGCCCATTTCCTCGGCGTTGAGCATCGCGAACAGGGTCCATTTGACGATGCTGAACCACTCGTCATCGCCTTTGCGCACCAACGGCCCCAGCGGTTCCTTGGAGATCACTTCCGGCAACACCACGAACTCATCCGGGTGGGCCATCTTGATGCGCTGGGCGTACAGGCCCGACTGGTCGGTGGTCAGCACGTCGCAACGCCCGGCCTCAAGGCCCTTGGCGCTTTCATCAGCGGTATCGAAGGTGATCGGCGTGTATTTCATGCCGTGGGTGCGGAAGTAATCGGACACGTTGAGTTCGGTGGTGGTGCCGGCCTGGATGCACACCGTCGCGCCGTCCAGTTGCTTGGCTGCGGTGACGCCCAGTTTGTTGTTCACCAGGAAGCCAATGCCGTCGTAATAGGTGACGCCGGTGAACACCAGGCCCATGCCCGAGTCGCGGGAACTGGTCCAGGTGGTGTTGCGTGAGATCAGGTCGATTTCACCGGATTGCAGCGCGGTGAAGCGCTCCTTGGCGGTCAACTGGGTGAATTTCACTTTCGACGCATCGCCGAAAACAGCCGCCGCTACCGCGTGGCACACGTCCACATCGATACCGGTCATCTTGCCCTTGCTGTCTGGTACGCCGAAGCCCGGCAGCCCGTCACTGACGCCGCACTGGATAAAGCCTTTTTTCTGGATAGCGTCCAGGGTCGTGCCCGCCTGGGCGGTGCTCGCCAAGCCCAGCACGGCGGTGGCCCCGATGGCGGCCAAAGTAGTTTTGAATGGGTTCATGCAAGGCGCTCCCTGTCATTCCTTATTATTCGGCGCTCCACAGCCCGCGCCGGTTTATAGTGCTGCCAGGCAGTATCAACGGCTTTGCGCCACTGCCACAAACGACCTTTAGGCAAAGGCTCCTTCCGATTTGGAATGAAGTGCATGATTTCAAAACGCTTGACCCCTTCGATGACGGCCCTGCAATGCTTCGAAGCCGCCGCCCGCCATTTGAGTTTCACCCGCGCCGCCGAAGAGCTGCACCTGACCCAGAGTGCGGTGAGCAAGCAGGTGGCACAGTTGGAAGAGATGCTTTGCCACAATCTTTTCGATCGGGTGCGTCAGCGCCTGTACCTGTCGCCGGCGGGCTCGTTGTACCTGGCCGAGGTGCACAAGATCCTCACCCAGGTAGACATCTCCAGCCGCTACATCCTCACCTACGGCGGCGAGACTGAAGTGCTGCGCATCGCCACCCAGCCGACCTTCGGTGACCGTTGGCTGGTGCCCAAGCTCAAGGATTTCGCGGCGAAACATCCGAATATCCATCTGGACGTGCGCAACGAGCTGGAGCCTTTCGACGTGTTGCAGGCCAAGGCCGACATCGCGTTCTTCTTTGGCCAAGGCTCATGGCCGGGGGCGACCTGCATTGAGCTGTTCCGTGAGGCCGTGGTGCCGGTGTGTGCGCCAGGATTCGTCGCTGAAGGCAGCGATGCGTCGTCGCGCCACACCTTGCTGCAATGCACCTCGCGTCCGGAAGCCTGGCACGAATGGTTCCTGGAGCAGGGCCTGCACTCGCAAAACAGCTACCACGGCCCGCGTTTCGACACGTTCTACATGTGCATCCGCGCGGCGCAGTCGGGTTATGGCGTGGCGCTGGTGCCGCAGTATCTGGTGGCGGATGAACTGGCGCAGGGTAGCCTGATGATTCCGTGGGACTACGCGATGCCCAGCAGTGGCGCGCACTTCATCGCCCATGCCGAACATGCCGGCGAGATTCCCAAGGTGAAAGCCTTCCTCAACTGGATGGTGGAGTACGTCGGCACACATCCCGACTTTCAGTCATGACCCGGCGACTTTATTTCGTTTGCGGCAAGGGCGGGTGCCCGGCTTAGATAAAAACAAGCCCGTCACTGCCGAGTCCCCGATTCATGAGCCGCGAAACCATCAGCCAATCGATTTCCATCGTTCACCCCATCAGCCTCAGCCACGGCAAAAACGCTGAGGTCTGGGACACCTCGGGCAAACGCTATATCGATTTTGTCGGCGGCATTGGTGTGCTCAACCTCGGGCATTGCCACCCCGGCGTGGTCGAAGCCATCCGTGACCAGGCGACTAAGTTGACCCACTACGCGTTCAACGCAGCACCTCACGCTCCCTACATCGAGCTGATGAACCGTCTTACCGCGTTTATCCCGGTGGACTACCCCGTCAGCGGCATGCTCACCAACAGCGGCGCGGAGGCGGCGGAAAACGCGCTGAAGATCGTGCGCGGCGCCACCGGTCGCACCGCAGTGATCGCATTTGATGGTGCCTTTCACGGCCGTACCCTGGCCACGCTCAACTTGAATGGCAAGGTCGCCCCCTACAAGCAAAAGGTCGGTGTACTACCCGGCCCGGTGTATCACCTGCCCTACCCCAGTACCGATAACGGCGTGACCTGCGCCGAGGCGCTGAAGGCCATGGACCGCCTGTTCAGCGTGGAAATCGACGTCAACGACGTAGCCTGTTTCATCATTGAGCCGGTGCAGGGCGAAGGGGGGTTCCTCGCGCTGGACATCGAATTCGCCCAGGCGCTGCGACGCTTTTGCGACGCGAACACTATCCTGCTGATTGCCGATGAAATCCAATCAGGCTTTGGCCGTACCGGCGAGCGTTTTGCTTTCTCGCGCCTGGGGATCGAGCCGGACTTGATCCTGCTGGGTAAAAGCATCGCCGGCGGTGTGCCGCTGGGCGCCGTCGTTGGGCGCAAGGCGCTGATGGACAATCTGCCCAAAGGCGGCCTGGGCGGTACCTATTCCGGTAACCCCATCGCCTGTGCGGCAGCATTGGCCACCCTCGACGCCATGACCGATGAACACCTGAAAACCTGGGGTTCACAGCAGCAAGAAGCCATCGTCAGTCGTTATGAGACCTGGCGTGCACAAGGCCTGACACCCTACCTCGGCCGCCTGACCGGCGTCGGTGCCATGCGCGGCATCGAACTGGCCAACGCCGACGGCACACCCGCACCGAAACAGCTGGCCCAGTTGCTCGGCCTGGCGCGGGACGCCGGTTTGTTGCTGATGCCCAGCGGCAAGTCGCGGCATATCATCCGCCTGCTGGCACCGCTGACCATCGAGCCTGCGGTGCTGGAGGAAGGCCTGGATATTCTCGAGGCCTGCCTCAAGCAGTTCGACTAGTAACGCGCATCGACAGGTTTACCGCCGTTCGGCCAGTCCTTGACCTTGTCCGGGAAGTCCGGGCGCGGTTGGCCTGAGAAATACGCCGCCACGTCCACCGCTTCCTGGTCCGACAAACCACCCTGCCCCAACGGGAATTTTTCGTGAAAGCCGATCGGCATGTTGCGTTTGACGAACGCCGCTGCCGTGTAGGTGCGGGCCATGCCGGCACCTATGTTGAACGATTGATCGCCCCACAGCGGCGGGTAGATCAGCTCTCCGTCGGCACGTGCCAGGCCCTGGCCGTTGTCGCCATGGCACACCGCACATTGCTTGGCGTAGACCTGTTTGCCATTGGCCAGGTCCGGCTTGATCGCCGGGTCGACCTTGCCCACGCCGCGCCCGGCCACCTTGTCTTCGGGGCGGGTGTTGTTTTTCATCCAGTCGAAGTAGGCGACCATCGCTTGCATGTCCGCCGATTGCGGCGGCAGGGGTTTGCCATTCATCGAGCGGCGGAAGCAGCCATTGATGCGCTCTTCCAGGGTCACCACCTTGCCCGCCCGCGGCGCATAACTGGGGAAAAACGCAGAGACGCCCACAAACGGCGAGCCGTCCGCCACCGTGCCGGCGTTGAGATGGCAACTGGTGCAATTGAGTGAGTTGCCGACGTTGTTAGGCAGCAACTTCTTGGTTTGCAGGTGCAGGCGCATACCACGAACCACTTGGTCGGCGTTGGGCGCCGCAAGCAACTCGGCCAGACGCGGGGTTTCGAAGGCCGACGAATCGGTGGTGGCCGGGTTGAGTTGGTCGCGCAGTTTCTTCACTTGGGCAGCGCTGATCGGCGTACCTTCGTTGCCCCAACGGGTGCGTACGAAGCTGAGGATCTCGGCGATTTCCTGATCCTTCAAACGGGCGAAACCCGGCATGGTGTAGACCCGTGGATGCGTCGCCGTTTGTGCGGTTTCCCAGCCGGTGAGGGTGATGTGCAGCAGTGACGTCGGGTTGCTGGACGCAATGCTCGGATTGCCGGCCAACGGTGGGAACAGACCTTTCACGCCCGCACCATCGCTGCGATGACAGTCGCTGCAGAACTGCATGTAACCCAGTCCGCCGCGACTGGTGAACAAATCTGCAGGTGGTACGGCAGGGACCTGTGCCACGGACGGCATCGACAAGTCGTCTTTACCAGGCGGTAGGGATTTCAAGTAACTGGCGATAGCCGTCAGGTCGTAGTCGCTGAAGTGCTGGGTGCTGTGGTGAATCACATCGGCCATGTTGCCGGCGACCGTGGCAAAACGGTTCTGTCCGGTCTTGAGCAGTTGCACGGTGTCTTCCACGGTCCACAGGTTGCGCAGGCTCAGGGCACGCCAATGCTCGACGGTTTCACCGGCCAAGTAGTGCTGGCCGCTGGAACCCTCGTCGCTCATGGCTTTTTCCTGGAACGCAATGCCCCGTGGCGTGTGGCAGGAGCCGCAATGGCCCAGCCCCTGGACCAGGTAGGCGCCACGGTTGAGCTGTTCGTCGCGTGACGGATCCGGCTTGAAGGGTTGTTTATCGAGGAAGGCAAAGTTCCACAGTGCCAGCCCCCAGCGCTGGTTGAACGGGAAGCCCATGTCCGCCGCAAGATTGGCCTGCTGCACCGGCTCGACGCCTTGCATCAAATAAGCGAACAAGGCACGCATGTCGGTTTCGCTCATCTTGGCGTAGGACGGGTACGGCATCGCCGGGTACAGGTTCATGCCCGTCGGCGTCACGCCTTCGCGCATGACGCGGTCGAACTGCTCGAAGGTGTAGGCGCCAATCCCTGTCTCACGGTCCGGCGTGATGTTGCTCGAATAGATCGTGCCCATCGGCGTACTCAGCTCCAGGCCGCCGGCCATCACCTTGCCTTGCTTGGCAGTGTGGCAGGCAATGCAGTCGCCCAGTTGCGCGACGTATTTGCCCTGCTCGATCAGCGAAGCGTCGGGAACGTTGGCGTGCAGGGGAAGAGACAGGCAAAGCGTCGCCCCCAGCAAGGCCAGGCGGGAAAGGGAAAGCGCCATCGCATTAGTCCTTTAATAACCTGGCGTGGGGTGGTCCCCTCGGCGCAGGTCAGTGGTCGTTTTTATGGGTTCATCAGGCCTCTGTGTTGTAACGGTTTTGTGGGCGGGGAGTGTTGATGTGGGTCAGGGGCAGATCGCTGGACAAAGGCGTCAGTACTCAACGACTATCCGCCACCTCCCTACTGCACGGACGCACACCATGCTCGACATCCTCCAAGGCACGCCCCTTTGGGTCTATGCCATTTACCTGTGGATTTGCTACTACGGGATCAAGGCCTACCTGGGTGGACGCGAAAATCGTCGCTCGCTGGTGATCCTTCCGGTGGTGCTGGTGGTGTGGTCGTTGATGTCGCTGGCGCCTTCAATCTTGTCGAGCGGCGCCTGGGTCGCCGGCGTGGTGCTGGGCAGCCTGGTGGGGATGGTGCTGTTCAACGCTGAAGGAGCGCGGCTGGATGCCAATGGCGAGACCCTGCTATTGCCGGGCACCTGGAAAACCCTGCTGATCTCGCAACTGTTCTTTGCGGTGAAGTACTACTTCGGTTACCAGCAAGCCGTGCATCCGCTGCTACTGAGCACGCCGACGATGTTGATGGCAGTTGGCGGCGTATCGGGGTTTACCGTAGGTCTGTTTTGCGGACGAGCCGTAAGGTTGCAGCGGGCGCTGACGGCGTTGCGTCGGGATAAGGGCATTGTGTTGCCTTGACCTGACCTCCCTGCCCCCTGAAAATGCCCGACGCTTTTTTGTCCTCGTTTACTGAAGTAGTGAAATTTCAATGTCCGATTCTTACACCGAAAAATCCGCCCCCGAAGAATCCGTAGTCGCCTTGCACGCCAAAGCCGAGTACGAAAACGCCATCAATCTTTCACAGCATGTGCCCGCCGCCAAGATCATCAGCGAAATGGTGCTGGACGCGTTCCACACGTCCAAGGAAAGCGACCAGATCCGCGAACTGCGCGTGGCCATTCGTCAGGCCCATGACGCCTTCGACGACGACAAGGCCTACGACCTGATGGGCCAGCTCAAGCAACTCAAGGACGCCGAAGCCGCCGATAACGCTGCCCTGGAAGACCTGAGCAGCAAGTTTTCGATCAGCCGCATCCTGTCCAGCTTCAAGGACGATCCTGAATTCCAGGAGTTGGTCTACGGCCTGGCGTTGAAAGTGCTGAACCAGAGCCACCAGGCCATCAGCAACCCGAGCGCCGGCAAGAGCAAGGCCTCACGGCCCAAGAAAGAAGCCGAAGTGTTTGTGATCAGTAAGGATGGCATCAGCGTCACCCTGCCGCTGCGCACGCCGCGGTCCAAGCTGAACGTCGACCGTGAGGCGTTCGAGTTCCTGGGTTTCAGCTTCGTGGGTGAAGGGGATGAAGCGGAGTTGGAAGTTGAGAGTTTTGTGGATAACTCCGGCGCCGAGCAGCCGTTGAGCCGCAAGAGCGTGATCACTGCGCTGCAGCAGCAGACTGCGTTTGATGGGTACAGCATCGCGCAGCAGTAACACCGCTAACCCATGTGGGAGCGGGCTGGCTCGCTCCCACAGTTGTTTTGTGTTACTTCAACTGACCTGCGCTGCAAACACCTCGCGAAACCGCGCCATACCCCGTTTGTCCCCCACCGTGACCCGTACCCACTGCGGCCAGCTGTCAAACACCCGACCAATCATCACGCCCTGCGCCGCCAGCTTCTCGATCACCTGCTCCGCCGGTTGCTTCACGTCGATCATAAAGCAGTTGGCCTGTGACGCGGTGCAGGTGAAACCCCGGCTTTTCAACCACGCCACGGTCTCATCACGCAGTTGATTGTTGAGCGCCTTGCGTTGTGGCAACAGCTTTACGTCCTCCAGGCTGGCAAGACCGCCGAGCAAGGTGGTGCCGGCCGGCACGTTGTCGCCGCCAAATACGGCGAGGCGTTCCAGCAACGCCGGATGCCCGACCGCCAAGCCCAGGCGGGCACCGGCCATGCCGTAGATTTTCGAGAACGTGCGCAGCACCAGCAGGTCGTCGTGGTCCTTGACCCAACTGACCACGCTGGGCACGTCGGCGAAGTCGATGTAGGCCTCGTCCACCACCAGCACACTGCCTTTGGGTTTATTCGCCAACGCGTGGCGGATGGCGTCGACGGGCGTAACGGTACCGGTAGGGTTGTTGGGGTTGCACAGGTAAAGCATGCCGGCCTGAGGATCGGCGGCGAGCATGGCCGGGATGTCGTGGGCGTGGTCGGCATCCAGGCTGACCTCCTTCACGGGTGCCTTGTTCGCCTGCGCCGCCTGGCGCGGCACTTCGTAGGATGGCGCGGCCATCACCAGGCCGCGGGTCTCGGTGGTGAACGCCAACACGGCATAGCGCAAGGCTGCCATCGAACCGGCAAAGACCGCGACCTGTTCTTCGGCAATCCCCTGCTGTTGGGCAAACAGTCCCGCCAACGCATACATATGCCCGTAGGGATAAAGCCCAGCGATGGCGATACCTTGCCGCATCGCCTCACGCGCAGCGCTTGAGGGGCCATAGGGGCTTTCGTTGTAATTGAGCCGCACCTTGTCAGGCTTCGCCGGCGGTGGCGTCGCCATGGCCCAATCGAGGCGCCCCAGCAGGGGCAGGGCTGCGCCCAAGGCGAGAAGAGACCGACGACTAACGCTGACCATGTGGCAACTCCTTGTTGGCGAGGGATGGATTCGCACAGCACGTACAGAAGGGTATGACGATAAAAATACCCGGAGATTTAAACCTGCGCCCAAGAAAAAGCCCCGCGCTTCTCTCGAAGGCGGGGCTTTTTCACTGCGGGACCACTCAGTGAGCGTAAGTCAGCAACAGCTCTTTCGGCACTTGGAAATCCAGGGACATCATCACGCTGAGCGCGGTGATGGTGAAGATCGAGAACACGAACAGCTTGCGTGCCCAGACGGTGTCATCCACCGCCTTGTAGCCGGTCCAGGCCATGTACAACCAGTACATGCCCATGGCGGCGGCGACGGCAAGGTAGCTCATGCCGGCGTAGCCACTGAAGGTCAACATCAAGGTCGCCACAAGGAAGGCCAGGATGTACAGCAGGATGTGTTTCTTGGCGACCTGAATGCCACGTTTAACCGGAAGAACCGGAATCGACGCAGCCAGGTAGTCATTGAAGCGGAAAATCGCGATGGCGTAGGAATGCGGCATCTGCCACAGGCTGAACATCACCAGTAGCGTCAGCGCGGCCATGTCGAAGCTATTGGTTACAGCCACATAACCAATCACCGGCGGCATCGCTCCCGACAGACTGCCCACCAGCGTGCCGTGAACCGACTTGCGCTTGAGGTACAGGCTGTAGAGGCCGACGTAGATGACAAACCCGATCACGGCAAACAGCGCCGCCAGCGGGTTGGCCACCTTGTACAACAACGCCACGCCGGCAACACCTAGGACGGTCGCGTAGATCAGTGCCAGCTTCAGGGAGATAAGGCCCTGGACCAGCACGCGATTCTTGGTGCGCTCCATCTTGATATCGATGTCACGGTCGATGCAGTTGTTGAACACGCAACCGGAAGCTACCACCAGGGATGTGCCGATCATTGCAGCCAGGAAGATGGCCAGATCGACATGTCCCTTGGAGGCCAGGAAGAAACCGCCCGCCACAGAAAGCACGTTACCGAAAATGATCCCCGGTTTGGTGATTTGGATAAAGTGCTTAAGCGACATCGGGTCTTACCTCACTTCGCCATCATGAACGTATGGATGCTGAACATGATCCATATCGACAGGCCAACCAGCAGTACGATTACGATCCCTGCGAACACGAACGCAACCACGTTGTCGCGCTGCTCTTTGGAACGGTCCAGGTGCAGGAAGTACACCAGGTGCACCAGTACCTGAATCACCGCGAATGCCAGCACGATCATCAACGTGATCGACTTCGGCAGGGTCGGGTACATCACCAGACCGAACGGGATGAGCGTCAGGATTACCGACAGGATGAAGCCGATGGCGTACGACTTAACGCTGCCGTGGCTCGCATCATGGCTGTCATGGTCATGGGAGTGTGCATTAGCCATTACAGAGTCCCCATCAGGTAAACAACGGTGAAGACGCAGATCCAGACCACGTCCAGGAAGTGCCAGAACAGGCTCAGGCAGGTCAGGCGAGTCTTGTTGGTGTTGGTCAGGCCGTGCTTATTGACCTGATACATCATCACCGCCATCCACAGCAGGCCGGCAGACACGTGCAGACCGTGGGTACCTACCAGCGTGAAGAACGCGGACAGGAAGCCGGAACGGTGCGGGCCGTAGCCTTCGGAGATCAGCAGGTGGAACTCGTTGATCTCCATGCCGATGAAGCCCAGGCCGAACAGGAAGGTCAGTCCCAACCAGCTCAGTACGCCTTTCTTGTTGCCCTTGTAGAAGGCCAACATGGCGAAGCCGTAGGTGATCGAACTGAACAACAGCAAGGCGGTTTCGCCGAGCACGTAAGGCAGTTCGAAGATGTCGTGGCCCGACGGGCCACCCGCTACGTTGTTTACCAGTACCGCGTACACCGCGAAGATCGACGCAAACAAAATGCAGTCGGTCATCAGGTAGAGCCAGAAACCGAAAACGGTCATCGGCCCCGAGTCGTGGTGATGGTCATCGTGCCCATGGTCATCGACATGGGCGTGTCCAGCATTGGTCACTAAGTTCGACATGGTTTAAGCCTGTTCCAACGAGGTTTCTACACGGTTGGCCGGGATTTTCTTCTCGGCGACCAGGCGAGCGTGTTGCTCGGCTTCGATGCGTTCGATCGTCTCGACCGGCACCATGTAGCCTTGATCATCACGTGCAGCGTGGACAATGAAGTAGCCGATGGTGCCCACCAGGCTCGCGATTGCCAGCCACCAGATGTGCCAGATCATCGCGAAGCCGAACACGGTCAACAGCGCGCCCATCACCACGCCAGTGGCGGTGTTGTTTGGCATGTGGATCGGTTCGTAGTGCTTAGGACGCTGGTACGCAGTACCGTCTTCCTTGGCTTCGGTGAACGCATCAATGGTGTTCGCAGTCGGGATCACGGCGAAGTTGTAGAACGGCGGTGGCGACGAAGTCGACCATTCCAGGGTGTGGCCATTCCATGGGTCACCGGAGTCGCAAGCGTTCTGCTTACGGTCACGGACACTCACGTACAGCTGGATCAGCTGGCAAGCGATACCCACGGCGATCATCACCGCACCGAACATGGCGACGTACAGGTACGGCACCCACTCAGGGTTGGTAGTAGCGTTCAGGCGACGGGTCATGCCCATGAAGCCCAGTGCATAGAGCGGCATGAACGCGACGAAGAAGCCCGAGATCCAGAACCAGAATGCAGCCTTGCCCCAGCCTTCGTGCAGCTTGAAGCCGAACGCTTTCGGGAAGTAGAAGCTGAAACCAGCGATGTAACCGAATACCGCGCCGCCGATGATCACGTTGTGGAAGTGAGCGATCACGAACAGGCTGTTGTGCAGCACGAAGTCAGCACCCGGGATGGCCAGCAATACGCCGGTCATGCCGCCGATGGCGAAGGTCACCATGAAGCCCAGGGTCCACAGGACCTGGCTGGTCATGCGCAAACGACCGTGGTAGATGGTGAACAACCAGTTGAATAGCTTCACCCCCGTCGGGATGGAAATCAGCATCGTCGCCAGGCCGAAGAAGGCGTTGACGCTGGCCCCCGAACCCATGGTGAAGAAGTGGTGCAGCCACACCATGAAGCCCAGTACGGAGATTGCGCCCGATGCGTAAACCATCGAGTGGTGACCGAACAGGCGCTTGCCGGTAAAGGTCGAGATCACTTCGGAGAAGATACCGAACGCTGGCAGGATCAGGATGTACACCTCAGGGTGACCCCATGCCCAGAACAGGTTCACGTACATCATTGGATTGCCACCAAGTTCGTTGGTGAAAATGTGGAAATCCAGGTAACGGTCAAGCGACAGCAGCGCCATGGTAGCGGCCAGAATCGGGAACGAAGCCACGATCAGGACGTTGGCCCAGGTGCAGGTCCAGGTGAAGATCGGCATGTCCATCAGTTTCATGCCAGGGGCGCGCATTTTCAGGACGGTGGCCAGGAAGTTGACCCCCGTCAATGTCGTCCCGAGTCCTGATAACTGTAGGGCCCAGATGTAGTAGTCCACACCCACGCCAGGGCTGTATTGCAGGCCCGACAATGGCGGATACGCAACCCAACCGGTCTTGGCGAATTCGCCGACGCCCAGGGACACGTTGATCAGCACCACGCCGGAAACCAGCAGCCAGAAGCTCAGGGAGTTCAGGAACGGGTAGGCAACGTCACGGGCGCCAATCTGCAGCGGCAAGGCAAGGTTCATCAGGCCGGTGAAGAATGGCATCGCCATGAAGATGATCATGATCACACCGTGAGCGGTGAAGATCTGGTCATAGTGTTCAGGTGGCAGGTAGCCAGGCGAACCCTCGGTGGCCATGGCCAACTGGGTACGCATCATGATGGCGTCGGCAAAACCACGCAGCAGCATGACCATGGCAACGATGACGTACATGACGCCGATTTTCTTGTGGTCGACCGAAGTCAGCCACTCGGTCCACAGGTAGGTCCACTTCTTGAAGTACGTGATACCTGCAAACAGTGCCAGACCACCCAGCGCGATCATGGCGATAGTCACCATTACGATCGGCTCGTGGAACGGGACCGCATCCCAACTTAATTTACCAAACATCGTTTACTCCTCTGCCCCAGCAGTTGAATGCGAGCCCGTGTCAGAACCTTCAACCGCGGCCACTTCTTTCTTCTCGTGCTTGACCGGCTTGCCTGGCTTCATACCTTCGTACTTGTCGACGATTTTCTGAAACAGGTCCGGCTCATACGCGGAGTACAGAGCGACGGGGTTGTTCTGGCTTGGTTTGGTCAGGGCGTCGTATTCAGCTTGATCAAGCTGTTTAGGTGCGGCCTTGACTTCGGCTACCCAGGCGTTGAAACCTTCCTGGCTCGTCGAGATCGCTTTGAATTTCATGCCGGTGAAGCCAGCGCCGCTGTAGTTTGCGGAGATGCCTTCCATTTCAGCTTTTTCGTTGGCGATCAGGTGCAGGCGAGTCTGCATGCCTGCCATCGCGTAGATCTGGCCGCCCAGGGCTGGGATGAAGAACGAGTTCATCACGGCGTCGGAGGTGATCCGGAAGTTAAGCGGAGTGTTCTCCGGGAACTGGATTTCGTTAACGGTGGCGATACCCAGGTCCGGGTAGATGAACAGCCACTTCCAGTCCAGCGCGACCACTTCGATGTTGATCGGCTTGACGTCAGATTCCAGCGGACGGTACGGGTCCAGCTCATGGGTCGACTTATAGGTGATGTAACCCAGGGCGATGATGATGAGGATTGGCACCAGCCACACTGCGACTTCAATCTTGGTGGAGTGCGACCACTTCGGCGCGTAGGTCGCGCTGGTGTTCGACGCGCGGTATTTCCAGGCGAAGGCGAAGGTCATGATGATCACAGGCACCACAACCAACAACATCAGCAGGGTGGCGGTGATGATCAGGTTTCGTTGATCCAGACCGATCTGTCCTTTTGGGTCCATCAAGGTCCACTTGCAGCCTCCCAGCATTAACATCATGCCAAGCAGCGGCAAAAAGCCTAGTAATCGGGGGTACCTGTTTTTACTCATCTCACGACCTCTAAAGCAGCTTGCGCAATGCAGTTGGGTTTTGATCGCCAACACTTCACCCTGCCAAGGGTTGGCATTTCTCTTCGATTGAATAAGAGCCTGCCCATCACGCCATTAGGTGGCGTTTCACGGACCTGCGGTGAGTTCTTATTCGATTTCGTGGTTAAAGGCCTTGTTACAGACCAATTCCATTTGGTGCGGATAGTTGAAAGGCTGTCGGAACCTTGGGGTCGCACAGAGCCGTCCATCTGCCCCTCGACCGCTCCAGTGCTCAAATATTGAACAGCACCGGACATTCAGTGCGGGCGATTGTAGTTAGCTAGCGATGTATAAACCATGTCTTATAAAGAAATAATTTTTATCGATTACAGCAATAATCCTTCACCAATATTGCAAAGGTTCGCGATCTTATCGCGTTCGATTCTCAACAAAAACCACAAAAATTGCCGTGTTATAGGGTAATCCGTTGCAGTCCTTACGCGCTGTAAGGGCATGCCAAACCGATGCAAGCCCCCATAAAACAAGGCATTCGGACATCACCCAATTGCTGGCGCGGCGCGAGGTTCGTGGCCTCGCCGGAACCACGAACTGACAGCACATCTTGGCCGTTTTATGCAAATTTAAGCGGCCGTTTGGCGAGTCAGAAACGTCCTGCGGCAGCTTCCGTGTGACAACATGTCGCACACTGCGCGCACCCAAGATTGTCCCGCGTCACGTTCTATTCACAAATCCCTACAAACAAAAACGCCCCGGTCTTCCTTCAAGAAGGACCGGAGCGTTTCAGGGATGGGCTCAGGCTTTGCGCTGGCGATTCCGGTAAATGCCCAACGGCACCAGGATCACGGTCAGTACGAACGCGACCAGCGCCCACTGCGCCAGGGACAGACCCAGCACGGGTGGATACGGGGTGCTGCAGAAGCCATCGACCTGGAACCCCAGGGGGAACACTTTGGCCAGTGGCAGGTCATCGACGATCGGTTGCAGCACATCAATGCCGCAACTGACCTGGGGGAAGAACTGGGTGTACACGTGGTGACCGGCTGCGGCCACACCGCCGAGGGCGCTGAGTATCACCAGCCCTTCGAAAAACGTGAGCGCCCCTTTGGTGCGCATGGCCGCACCGATGAACGCGAAGATCGCGATCAACAGCAAGGCGTAGCGTTGCAGGATGCACAGCGGGCACGGCGCCTCGCCGAGTACCACCTGCATATAAAGCGCACCGCCGATCAGCGCCAGGCAGATGATGCCCAGCAACACCAGAAAGCGCCGCTCCCTGCCTAAACGCAATTCGTCACTCATTTCCGGTTCCCTTTGTTTGGTTGTGCCAATGGCCGCAAGTTTACACACAGGGAGTGGTTTAAACAGAGGGGGGTTAACGGGGGATTAATGCGCCTTTCTGTAGGAGCGAGCTTGCTCGCGAAAAACGCCAGCGCGCCGTATTCATTCTGGACGGGCGCGTTTTCGTTGGCGATCTTCGCGAGCAAGCTCGCCCCTACAGGGGGCTGGAGTTATTCCAGCGCCGCAGCCGGACCGAAGAATTCGTAGCGGCTTTGCTTCTCTGGCACGCCCAAGGCCTTGAGGTGACGCTTGATCGCGCCCATGAAGCCTTTAGGGCCAAGGAAGTAGGCATCGATATCGCGCTGCTCCGGCAACCACGCCGCAAGCTGTTCCTGGCTGAGCAAACCCACCTTGTCCGCCGCCGGGCTCACACCATCATCCTCGGCGTAGCAATAGAAGCGCTTGAGCTGTGGGTGCTTGGCCGCCAGGGCATCGACCCAATCACGGAACGCATGCACCCCGCCGTTACGCGCGCAGTGGATGAAGTGCACCGGGCGCTGGGTAGCCAGGGCGGCTTCGAGCATCGGCAAGGTCGGCGTGATGCCCACTCCACCGCTGATCAGCACCAGCGGTTTGTCGCTGGCTGCCAGGGTGAACTCCCCCGAAGGCGGAAACAGGTCAATAGTCGCACCGACGTGCAATTGGTCGTGCAGGTAGTTGGACACCCGCCCGCCGGCTTCGCGCTTGACGCTGATGCGGTACAGGCCCGAGTCGGTCAGGGCCGACAGCGAATAGTTGCGGCGCACTTCTTCGCCATCCAGCACCAGTTTCATGCCGATGTATTGGCCCGGTGCAGCGGCAAGAATCGGACCGTTGTCCACCGGGGCAAAGTAGAAGGAGATAATCTCGTCACTCTCCACCACGCGCTTAACGATGATGAACGGCCGCGCCCCCCGCCAGCCACCCGGCGCCTGCGCTTTCTCTTCATAGATCGCCGCCTCGGCGCCGATCAGGATATCCGCCAGTTGGCCATAGGCCGCGCCCCAGGCGTTCATCACCTCGGGCGTCGCAATCTCGCTGCCCAGCACTTCGGAAATCGCGCGCAGCAGGCAGGCGCCGACGATCGGGTAATGCTCCGGCAGGATCTGCAGGGCCACATGCTTGTTGATGATCTTGGCCACCAGGTCGCCCAGTTGGTCCAACTGGTCGATATGCCGCGCGTACATCAACACCCCGTTGGCCAGGGCGCGGGGCTGGTCGCCGGTGGCCTGGTGGGCCTGGTTGAATAGCGGGCGAACTTCCGGGTACTCGGAAAGCATCATGCGGTAAAAATGGGTGATCAGCGCTTCGCCGCCGCTTTCCAGCAGGGGCACGGTGGATTTGACGATGGCACGGTCTTGGGCACTAAGCATGGGAGCCTCCTGGGCTTCTTTACTGATTGTCTTTACCTAATCAGTATTCGTGCCAACTAATAAAGCGTTAAATTTCAATAACTTATTTAATACGTAGTCAATACGACTTCCTACGAAGTATAGTCATAAGGACTACAAGGAGTCATTATGACTGCGCAATCGCTGCTCACCACCCTGCTGCCCCTGGTCGCCGACCTGTCGCGTGAACTACCCGAGGGCGAGCGTTATCGCCGTCTGCTACAAGCCATGCGCGCCCTGCTGCCCTGTGACGCCGCCGCGCTGTTGCGCCTGGACGGCGAATGGTTGGTGCCGTTGGCCGTCGACGGCTTGAGCGCCGACACCCTGGGTCGGCGCTTCAAAGTCAGCGAACACCCGCGTTTTGCCGTGTTGCTGAGCAGCCCCGGCCCTACTCGTTTCGACAGTGACAGCGAATTGCCCGACCCCTATGACGGATTGGTGGATGGCCTTCACGGGCACCTGGAAGTTCATGACTGCATGGGTTGCCCGCTGTTCGTCGACGATCAGCCTTGGGGCCTGCTGACCCTGGACGCCCTCGACACCGAGCGCTTCGAGCGCGTGGAACTGGACGCCCTGCAAGCCTTCGCCAGCCTCGCCGCCGCCACCGTCAACGTGGCCGAACGTATCGAACGCCTGACCCTGCGCGCCGAAATCTACCGCGAGGCCAGCGGCCAG
Organism: Pseudomonas reactans; assembly: GCF_013387025.1. Taxonomy (NCBI): domain Bacteria; kingdom Pseudomonadati; phylum Pseudomonadota; class Gammaproteobacteria; order Pseudomonadales; family Pseudomonadaceae; genus Pseudomonas; species Pseudomonas reactans. The sequence continues at coordinate 44,221 of NZ_JACAQP010000019.1, forward strand.
CAGCACAAGGAGATGATCGGCCAGAGCAAACCCCACAAGCGCTTGGTAGAAGAAATCAAGCTGGTGGGCGGCAGTGACCTCACCGTGCTGATCACCGGCGAAACCGGGGTAGGCAAGGAATTGGTGGCCCAGGCCATCCACGCCGCTTCGACGCGCGCGGATAAACCGCTGATCAGCCTCAACTGCGCCGCCCTGCCGGAAACCCTGGTGGAAAGCGAACTGTTCGGCCATGTACGCGGGGCCTTTACCGGCGCGTTGAACGAGCGTCGCGGCAAGTTCGAACTGGCCAACGGCGGCACGCTGTTCCTCGACGAAGTGGGTGAATTGTCACTGACCGTGCAGGCCAAGCTGCTGCGGGTGCTGCAAAGCGGCCAGTTGCAGCGCCTGGGCTCGGACAAGGAACACCAGGTGGACGTGCGCCTGATCGCCGCCACCAACCGCGACCTCGCTGACGAAGTACGCAATGGCCGCTACCGCGCCGACTTCTATCACCGCCTCAGCGTCTACCCGCTGCAAGTGCCGGCGTTGCGTGAACGCGGGCGCGATGTGTTGCTACTGGCCGGTTTCTTCCTGGAACAGAACCGCTCACGCATGGGCCTGGGCAGCCTGCGCCTGACCAGCGACGCCCAGGCGGCGCTGCTGGCCTATAACTGGCCAGGCAATGTGCGGGAGCTGGAACATTTGATCGGACGCAGCGCGCTGAAAGCCTTGGGTAACTGTCGCGAACGTCCGAAGATTCTCAGCTTGAATGCCCAGGACCTGGACCTGCCCGATGTCAGTGCGCCGGTGATCGACGAACCGGTCGATGCGGTGCCCAGCGTGACCGGCGACCTGCGCCAGGCCACCGAACACTATCAACGCCAGGTCATCAGCGCCTGCCTGGAGCGCCACCAGCACAACTGGGCCAGCGCAGCCCGTGAACTCGGGCTGGACCGCGCCAACCTCGGACGGATGGCCAAGCGCCTAGGGCTGAAGTAAGGCTTTCTCGGTGGGGACAGGGGCGGGTTTGGGCTTACGAAAAACCAACACATTGCCCAGCATCACCAGCACCAACCCCGCCAACGCCGGCGCGGTCCATTGGTAGCCCTCGGCAAACGCCGACACATTCAACGCCACGACCGGGAACAGCACAGTGCAATACGCCGCGCGCTCCGGCCCCATGCGCCCGACCAGGGTCAGGTAGGCGGTAAAGCCGATCACCGAACCAGGGATCACCAGGTACCACAGGGCGCCGATGTAGCGCGCGCTCCAGTCCATCTCAAACGGAATCCCGCGCACCACACAGTAGGTCGCCAGCATCAACGAACCATACAACATGCCCCAGGCATTGGTCGTCAGCGGCCTCAGGCCGGCCTTCTGTTGCAGACTCGAGAGCATATTGCCCGCCGAGAAACACATGGTCCCCAACAGTGCCAATCCCAAGCCAAGCAAGGTCTGCGGGCTGGCGGTATGCCCCACCAGCTCCGGCCAGAACAACAAGCCCAAGCCCAGCAAACCCAACCCGCCGCCCATCAACACGTTACGCGCCACCCGCTGGCCGAAAAACACCCGTGCGTTCAGCGCATTCCACAGCGTGGCCGTAGAAAACACCACCGCCACCAACCCGCTGGGAATCCATTGGCTGGCCGTCAGGAAACACATGAAGTTCACGCAAAACAGGCACAGCCCCTGGGCCAGGCAGATCAAATGCCCGCGTCGGCTCATCACCTGCAGCTTGCGGCTCAGCAACAACAGCGCAAACAACACCAGCGCCGCCAAGCCGAAGCGATAGACGATGGACACCGGAATCGCCACCACGCCCAGTTGCCATTTGAGGGCGATCCAAGTGGTGCCCCAGATCAGCACGGTGAGTAAATACAGGGAAAGGTTCATAGCGGGCTCCATCGATTGAGCCACAGTGTGGCCCGCGATTCATGGCGCGCTCTTGCACAATCTTGCGCTTTTGTCGGACGGTGGGCGCACAGCACTCACCGCGCGGAGTAGGATGCAAGGCGTCGGAGAGTACGAACCATGCCTGATCTGGAATCCCTGCAAGTCTTTCAAGCCCTTAACCGCTCGCCCAATGCACGCCTCGAAGCCTGCGCCGAGCTCGGTGACGGCTTGTCTGCAGCCTTGTGGAGCAACCATCACGATGCCCAGGATTACCAGGCGCCCAGCCATCACACCTTGTCGTGCTACATCGGCGGCGGCACCGGCACCTTTCGGCGTGACCAGCCGGGCACCAAGGGCGGGCCCGACAAGCTGTGCATCCTGCCCGCCGAGCACCAGTCGGCGTGGGTGATCAACGGCGAAATCCGCCTGGCCCATGTGTACTTCAGCCCGGAGCAATTCGCCCTGGGCTGCGTCACCCTGCTCGACCGCGAACCGCGCACCCTGCAATTGCGCGAAAGCACCTTCCTGGAAGACGCCAGCCAGGCCCGGCGCTTTCACCAGTTGATCGCACTGAACTGGCACGAACCCGCCGAACGCCTGCTGACCAGCAGCCTGGCCCACGAAATGCTCAGCCATACCCTGCTCAGCCAGGTGGGTGCCCGCGAAGGATTACGGTTGAAAGGCGGGCTGGCGGCGCATCAGCGACGGCTGTTGGTGGAGTACATCGACCAGCACCTGGAAGACCCGATCAGCCTGGGCCAATTGGCCGGGATGTGTGCGCTGTCGGAATACCATTTCGCGCGGATGTTCCGCCAAAGCTTCGGCCTGCCGCCGCACCAATACCTGCTGGCGCGTCGCCTCACCCGCGCCCAGGCCCTGCTGCGCAGTGGCGCCCTGCCCTTGAGTGAAATTGCCTTGATGTGCGGTTTCTCCAGCGCCAGCCACTTCACCCATCGCTTCCGCCAAGCCATGGGCGCCACGCCCGGCGAGTACCGGCAGGCGTTCTGCACCTAGGTCATCAACCCCAATGTCTTGGCCTTGGCCACCGCTTGCGTGCGGCGCTCCACGCCGAGCTTGCTGTGGATACGCCGCGCGTGGGTCTTGACCGTATGCAGGGAGATAAACAGCCGGTCGGCGATTTCCAGGTTGGAGTTGCCCAGGGCGATCAACTGCAGCACCTCCAGCTCACGCTGGCTGAGCGGGCTCTCTACCGCACCCGCCACGGGCGCCTGTGGCTCCATGCCCAGCTCACTCAGTAATCCCGGCGAACGCAGCCGCAGTTCACGAATCGCTTGCTGCACTTGGCAGCGTGCCGCCAACACCAGCCCGGTTTGCAGCGAGCGGCGCGCCAGCGTGGAATCACCAATTTGCCAGGCCACTTCGCCCAGCACCAAGTGCAGCTCGGTTTCCAGGCAGAGCATGCCGCGCTGGTGAGCGGTATCCAGTAGGGCCGTGAGTCGCGCCACCGGCTGATCGGCGCACCCCAGTTTCACTTCCGCCAGCACCAGCAGGTACTCCAGGCGCGGCACCAGTTCCAGGGTGGCCGGCGGTGCCTGCCTGGCCTGGGGCCCACGAAAGTGGCGGAGCACGCGGCGAACCGCTTCCACTGTCAATTCGGCACGCCCCTGCTGCAACCAGAAATGCCCGCTGACCAGCAGCAACACCGCGCGGTACACCGTGTCGGGCACCTGACGCTGTTGCATCAGCCGCTCGGCATCGCGCAGTTGCACAAAGGCCTGGGCGTAATCGCCACGGTTGGCGGCCAGCAGAGCCAGTCCAAGAAATCCGTAAAGCACGCGTTTGTCCTGGCTGTGCAGGCACATCTTCAAGCCCGCCTCGAAACACTCGGCAGCCAGGCTGTCCTGCCCTTGCCGCAACGCCAGGTGCCCGCGCCGCAGGGCGATGCGCCCGACCAAAGGCCCGGCCTTGAGGCGCTGCTTGAGCAGCATCGCCTGCACATTTTCCAGCAGGCTTTGCGCCCGATAAGGGGCGCCACGCTGCTCCAGCAGTTGCGCGTGATCCAGCTCCAACAAGGCCTCGAGCAGCAACGAGCCGTGGGCACGGGCCAGGCACAAGGCTTCGCGACTCAGGGCTTGGGCGACATCCAGTTCACCACGCAGCAAGGCTTGCTGGGTGAGGCCCGAAAGGCACATCAACCGCGACGTCCAGGCGCTGTCGGGCAAGGCTTGCAGCGCTTCGAGGAAGTGTTCGCGAGAACGTTCGGCATCGCCACCCAGATGCAGCAACCAGCCCCACTGCGCCTGCCAGCGCGCCAGCAGGTAGCGCTGTTGCGCCGCCGTCGGTTGCGGCGCGAACCGCGCCAGTTGATGGATGCATTGCGCGGCCTGCTCGAAGCGCCCGGCGAACAGCAACGCCGCCGTCAGCAGCCCGACCAATTGCGCCGAACCGAGCATCAGCTCATCGCCCTGCTGTTCATGCAGGCGCAACAGCAGCATCGCGTTCTGCTGGCGGAACAGGTCTTCGAAACTGAAGTGCTGCAACAGGCTCACCGCCACTTCATATTCTTCGGCGAGCAAGGCGTGTTCAAACGCAGCCTGCCAGTCCTGTTCGGCGGTGAACCATTGGCAGGCCCGGCGATGCCATGAACGCTTGGCTGGCCAGGGCTCGTCACGCAGCAAATCGGCGAGGGGTGGAAAGACCTGCAGCCACTCGGTGTCTTCCCAGGGCTGGATAAACGCGCCGAGGGCCTGCAGATCGTGCAGGTACTGATCACCGTCGCCAAAGCCGAACAGGTGCTCGCACAACCCCGCGTTGAAGCGCGGCAGATGCGCCAGCACGCGCCAGGCTTCGGCCAGTTCGGGTGGCAAGGTGCTGAACAGTTCGTGTTGCAGGTAATCGAGCAAGGTCTTTTCCGGGTGGCCGTCCCCCAGCAAGGCGATGCGCGCGCCGGCACACCAACCAGCACTGAACTGCAACACGCTGTCGACGGATTGCCCCGGGGCATGAGTGAGCAAATGCTGGATCTCGCCCGGGCTGAACGCCAGGTCGGCGCCGCACTCCAGCAATTCGTCGTCGAGCAGCAACCGCGGCCAATTGCACAGCGGCCGACGCCGCGCGCCCAGCCACCAGGTCAGGGCTGGACTGCTGGCGGTCAACAGGCGATCAAGCAAAGCGTCGGTGTCCGGCGCGGGCAAGCGGCAGAAGTCATCGAGGAACACCCACGCCGGGGCCTGCCAACGGGCAAGGTCCGACAGTAGCGTGGCTTCATCGGTGAACGGCAAACCCAGGTTCTGCGCCAGGCGCTGGCAAAGATCGACGGGGCTCAGGGCAATACCATTGAGCGGCAACCAGTACACCGGGCAATCCTTGGGTGCCTGCAACGCGCACTCGGCGAACAGCGCGCTCTTGCCACTGCCACCGGGCGCGCACAGCAACTTGACCCTGACCTGCGCCGCCAGCAAGGGTTCGGCCAAGCGTGGGCGCAACAAATGATGGGCGGACAGCCGAGGCATGAATCCAGGACGGTCCAGGCAGCGTGTCATGGCGGTCATTGCTGCATCCTGCTTTTTTATTGTTATGCAACGTGGCGCCTACCCTAGTCCTGTGGTCGGCGGTTGTTGAAGAAGTATTCAGCGGGGTGATTTCCAGCCATAAAATTCAAGGTATCCACAACCCAATGTGGGAGCGGGCTTGCTCGCGAAGGCGGCGGATCAGTCTATGAATTCGGTGACTGACACTCCGCGTTCGCGAGCAAGCCCGCTCCCACATTGGACCTGCATTTTACATCAAGGATCAACGAACCCCTTCGGCCCTCAATGCGGCCGGGGTGTAGTCCGCAGCCTTGGCCGCGAAGCCAAACACAAAGCTGCGCTTCTCCTCGTTCTTCATGCCCAGCGCGATGTAGCGCCCGGCGATGATGTCGTAGAGGGTTTCCACGGTGTAGGCCGGGGTCTGGTGGTCGTAATAGAACTGCGCATGACCTTCAGCGACACGCCACAGTTGGCCGCGGCCGTCGTAGTGATCCACCAGTGCCACCTGCCAACTGTCTTCATCGATGTACATGTGGCGCTTGGCGTAGATGTGCCGCTCACTCGGCTTGACCGTGCCCACCACTTCCCACACGCGGTGCAGCTCATAGCGGGTCAGGTCCTGGTTGATGTGGCCGGCCTTGATGATGTCGTCGTACTTGAGTGTCGGCTGGTCCAGCTTGTAGCTGTTGTAGGGGATGTACATCTCTTTCTTGCCCACCAGCTTCCAGTCGTAGCGGTCCGGGGCGCCGGAGAACATGTCGAAGTTGTCCGAGGTGCGCAGGCCGTCGGAGGCAGTGCCCGGCCCGTCATACGCCACTTGCGGCGCGCGGCGTACGCGGCGTTGGCCGGCGTTGTAGATCCACGCCAGGCGCGGTTCCTTCACTTGGTCGAGGGTTTCATGCACCAGCAGCACGTTGCCCGCCAGGCGCGCCGGGGCCGTCACCGACTGCTTGAAGAAGGTCAGCACGTTGGCCGCCTTCGCTGGGTCCATGTCCGGGATCAGTTGCGGCACCGCCACTTCCTCTTCGAAGCGGATCGGCGTGTAGCTGCCGTTGGTCTGCGGTGTGGCCTGGGTGATGATGCGGCGCAAATTGCCGCCGTGGTAGCGGGTGATGTGGTTCCAAAGCACCTCCACGCCATTCTTCGGAATCGGGAACGCGTAGTAGCGGTTACCGGTGAACCCTTCCAGTCCATTGCCGTCGTTGATCGGCTTGACGTTCAGCGCACTGCGCTTGATCGACTCATAGATCTCCGGCGGCAGGTTGACCGTGCGGTGGGTTGGGTACACCGGGATCTTGTAGGTTTCGGGGTAGCGCTTGAACATCGCCACCTGGCCGTCGGAGAGTTTGTCCTTGTACTTGTCGACGGTGGCTGCGGTGATCACGAACAGCGGTTTTTCACTGGCGAACGGGTCGGCCAGGAAACCCTTGCTGTCCACCGCACCGGCGTTTTTCGGGATGCCACCGGTCCAGGCCGGGATCGAGCCGTCGGCATTGCCGGCTTTTTCGGCGCCCACCGGGGTCAGGGTGGTGCCCAGCTTGGCCGCCTCTTCCGGCGACACCGCTGCCATTACGTGGGTAGCCAACAGGCTCAGGGCCAACACTGCAATTGTCTTACGCATGGATGCTTGTCCTTCTTTAAGCCAGATCAGAAGTTGACGCCGAAGCTGAGCGCGAGGAAGTCGCGGTCGGTCAGGGTGTTGTAGTCGCCGCCGAAAAAGTCGGTGTAACTGAGGCTGGCGGTGTAGGTGTTGCGATAGTCCGCATCCACGCCGACGCTGATCGCCTTGGCGCCTTTGTTGAACAGGCCATTGGGGCCGTAGCCGGCCACATCATGGGACCAGGACAGGTTGGGCTTGAGGTTGATCCCGGCGATCACGTTGTTGTAGTCCAGGATTGCCCGGGCGCGGTAACCCCATGCGGTGGAGGTGACAAAACCGTCGGTGTCACCCTGAAACCCGTAGGCGCCGTACACCGAGTCGCGGCCGTAACGCAGTTTGGATTTATCTTCCAGGCCTGCAACGTGCACGATGGCCGCTTCACCGACGACCGTGAGGCGTTCAGCGCCCAGCACCTGGTCGAAAAATTGGGTCATGGTGCTCTGGATCTGGGTGATTTCCTTGCGGCGGTAGCCTTTGTTGTCGGAGCCGAAGTTGCTGCGAATAGGTGAGGCCGTTTGGCCGGCGATCGGGTTGACCAGGGCCAGGGTCAGGTCGGTGGTGTTGAGTTGTACCGGGGCATTGGGCCGGTAGCTGATTTCTCCGGTCCACGCCGTGCCGGTGGGCAAGGTGGTGGAGAAGCTGGCGCCGAACAGGCGGATATCTTCAGGGTAATCGAGGTAGTACTGGCCGCGACCGAGCATGGTGCTCTGGGCCAGGGCAGAACCAAAACCGGCAGGCGCGGCAGCGGCGATGCCCCCGATAGTCGCGAGATTGGTGTTGGCCGTGATCGTGCCCACCGTCGGCGTGCGGCTGTGGTAATTCATGAAATACAGACCGTACTCGGTGTCATCGCCCAGCCAACGCAAAGCGGCACCGAACTGGCCGGAATCCCGCGCATCACGGTCGCCTGCACGCTGCACCACCACGCCTTCGCGAGTCACCATGAAGCCTTGGCCACGTGCCGCTGCAATCGGCTGCAAGGGCGCAATCGCCGGGTTGCCCACTGTGTAGTTATTGGTGCAACCGTCCGCCGCCACATCGCCACCAAAGAAAGTGCCGCAGTTATCCAGCACCGTCTGGTCCCATTCCAACTGGTAGAAACCTTCGACAGTCAGTTGGTTGGTCAGGCTTTGTGAAGCAAACAGCATATTGACCGGAATCAACCCTTCCTTGATCTCGGCGCCCGGACGACGGAAGGCGGAAACGTCAATCGGGTTGATACTGTTGATGGAGTTGCCGATGAAGGTACTTTCCCCCCAACTGACCACCTGCTTACCGGCGCGCACGGTGCCCGGCAGGTCACCCAGCGAATAGTTGTGGTAGACGAAGGCATCGAGGATCTGCGCACCGCTGGATTTGGCGCCTTCCTTGCGGTTGTGGTCGCTGATCTGTTTGAACTCGCGGTCTTCGTCCTTCAGCTCGAAGTCGTACCAGTACTTGCCGCGCACGAACACGCCTGTGTCGCCGTACTTCAATTCCAAGTCGTGCAGGCCCTTGAAAATCTTGGAGAAGGTCTCGCCCTTCTTGAAGTTCAAGCGACCGTCATCACCGGTAGACGCCTGGCCGGTGCCGCCATTGACGGTGCCCACCAGTTTTTTATCGGCGTCGCGCATGCCCCAGCTCGCGCCCACCGACAGCGAGGAATCGAATTGCCCTTCGATCTCGCCAATGTTGAACGAAACAGCCTGTGCCTGGGCACAGCACCCCAACGCAACCGCAGCGGCCAGCGCCTGTGGCCTGAAGATGGCGCGCATTGTTGTTATTGTCATGCGTCTTCCCCGGTGAGTGACAGAAGGCCCCACCCTACTGCCGCCCATCAGGAGCGATAAGCGCACCAAGGAGGGATTCGTGTTGTCGCTCGAAAGGATGACAAGGCGCTCTGGCCTGGGCTTCGGGCACAGGCATGCATTGGGTGGATGGTGGGTTATCAGGGGAATGTATGGAGGACTGCGCAACTGTTGCTGATTGCGCAACAGTCCTTGTCACGAATCGGCATTACTCATTTTGTTACAAGCGGCTATTCTTACCGGGCTTTCAGGGCAAACGGCCCGCTTCCACTACCGGAAGAAAAGCCAGATTCAAATGGATTGATGCCTGTTTTCAGTCTGTTACCGGTGTTCACTGACGTTGATTTGTCGCTCCTTGATCCAACGTCTTACTTCGGCCGCTGCCTATGCAGCGGCCTTTTTTATGCCTGGAATAAAACGGGGCGCCCTCAGCGCCCCGTAGTATTCAAGCTTTTTCAAGCAACGATCACAGGCTGAATTTCTGCAAATTGGCCATCATCTCCTTCAACGCCTCGATGTTGTCCTTGGGGTGAGCCGCTCCTTCGAAGTCGCAAATCTGCTGCCAATGCGCCGCCACGTCATCCGGCGAGAAGCCGGATTCCGGATCAAAACCCACGCCCAAGCTGCGCTCCCAGCGGGTCTTGCCGATCCAGCCACCGCCCACTTCAAACAGCCCCGAGGTTTCCTGGCATGCTTCGCTGCCCAGGTACACCACCAATGGGCTGACCAACTCCGGCTTGAGGCGCTCGAACACCTGCGGCGGGATCAGGCCCTCAGTCATGCGCGTGCCGCCTGTTGGCGCGATGGCATTGACCAGGATGTTGTTCTTGCGGCCTTCCAGCGCCAAGGTCCGCGTCAGCCCGTACAGACCCAGCTTGGCCATGCCGTAGTTGGACTGGCCGAAGTTACCGTAGATGCCCGAGGTCGACGCGGTGAAGATCACCCGGCCGTAACCCTGCTCGCGCAGATGGGGCCAGGCGGCGCGGGTCACTTTGTAGGCGCCTTCGACATGCACCCGGTAAACCAGGTCCCAGTCGCTGTCGTCCATTTTGTGGAAGGTCTTGTCGCGCAGGATGCCGGCGTTGTTGACCACCACGTCGATACGGCCAAAGGCGTCGAGGGCGTTCTGCACGATCTTGTCACCGTCGGTGACGGAGTCATGGTTGGCTTCGGCGATGCCACCGGCTTCGCGGATCTGCGCCACCACACGGTCGGCAGCCGAAGCATTGGCGCCTTCGCCCTGGGTGGAACCGCCCAGATCGTTGACCAGCACCTTGGCGCCATGTTTGGCGAACAGCAGCGCATGCGCCCGGCCCAACCCGCCGCCGGCACCGGTGACGATCACGACCTTATCCTGGAACTGCACTGACTGACTCATACCGAACTCCAAAGGCGACAATGGGAATGGGTCGAGTGTCAGGCACGGGAGCTTTGGTCACAATAAAGCCGGCCAGGGCTGAATGGTGTTCGATAAGGCTGGGGGATAATCCTGTGGGAGCTGGCTTGTCGGATCGCCGCACCACTGCGATGCGAGCGCCTCGGTCCTTCAGTTAAACCGCAGTGATGCTATCGCAGGCAAGCCAGCTCCCACATCGGTTGCCCAATCCGATCACGAAACGCCAGGTAGTGCTTGAGCACCTGAACCGGCGCCTCGATCTGCGGGTAGTGGCCGATATTGGCCAACAGTACCGTGTCGGCGTGGGGCACCAACTCGCGGTAACGCTCCACCATATGAGCGCCCGAAATCGGGTCGATCTCGCCATCGATCACCCGCAGTGGTACTTCATCCTGCTGCATCGCTGCCACCCAACGCTCACGCATACGCCGGCGCTGAGGGATGTAGGCAATGAGTTTGTGCAGGATGCGCGTGCCGTCATGGCAGTCGATCAGGCTCCAAAAATCATCCAGAGCGCTTTCGCTGGGGCGGGTGTTGGGGCCGAAGATCTGGCTGAAACTGTTCGCCAAGGCATTGCGCCCAAAGGCACGACCGATCATCCAGCCCAGCGGGCTGAGCAAGAGTTTTTGCACCAGCGCCGGGCGATGGGTTTCGGGAAACAACCCGCCGTTGAGAAACACGCAGCTGGCCATCTGAAAGCGCCCTTCGTAGTGCCGGGCCAGCAGTTCCTGGGCGACGCTGTCACCGTAATCGTGGGCCAGCACATGCACCGGCTGCTCCACGCGCAGGTGCTCCAGCAGGGCTTGTTGCAAATCCGCCTGCTCCAACAGGCAGTAACCGTGGTCGAGTGGCTTGGCCGAGTCACCAAAACCGAGCATGTCGCAGGCAATCACCAGGTTGCGCTGGGCCAGGGGCTGCCACAAGTAGTGCCAGTCCCAACTGGCGGTGGGAAAGCCATGGATCAGCAGCAACGGTTCGCCCTGCCCCGCCACCCAATAACGGATGGTGCGGCCGTGGAAGTCGAACGTCTGGCTGCGTTTGCGCCAGGCTCTCAGCGGGATCTCGGCGAGTGGCATCAGCTTCTATACCCAGGGTCTTGAGTGTCCAGCTTACGCAGCAACGCCGGCCAGGCCAGCGCGCCCCCCATACCTTGTGCGCTCTTTGTGACAGCCGCCACCATCGCCTTGGCGCCAGCGAGAATCTGCGGGCCGATGTTGATCAATTCAGCACCACCGTTTTGCGCCAGCACCTGGATGTCGCAGGCGCGCTGAAACGTGAACATCATCAGGAAGGTATCGGCAATGGTGCTGCCGCAGGTCAGCAGGCCATGGTTGTGCAGCATCAGGAAGTTGTTGTCGCCCAGATCGGCCTGCAGGCGGGCCTTCTCTTCGTGATTCAGCGCCACACCTTCGTAGGCGTGATAGGCCAGGCTCGACAGCACGAATATCGATTGCTGGCTGATCGGCAACACGCCTTGCTTCTGCGCCGCCACCGCAACACCGGCAGTGGTGTGGGTGTGCAGCACGCAGGTTACGTCGTGGCGCACTTCGTGGATGGCGCTGTGGATGGTGTAGCCCGCCGGGTTGATCTCGTAGGGGCTGTCCATCAGCTTGTTGCCGGCCTGGTCGACCTTGACCAGGCTCGACGCGGTGATCTCGTGGAACATCAGCCCATAGGGGTTGATCAGGAAGTCATCAGTGCCCGGCACCTTGGCCGAGATATGGGTGAAGATCAGGTCATCCCAACCATGCATCGCCACCAGGCGGTAGCAGGCAGCCAGGTCGACACGGGTCTGCCATTCGGCAGCGCTGACCTGATCTTTGACATTCTGTGACGATAGAACGGGGGCTAGGCTCACGGCAACGACCTCCTTGGCGCATTTTCTTGTTGTTTTTTTGAGTGATGGGCCAGTCTAGTCAGACGTCGTGGCCGCCGTAGTTGCCTTGGCAGCCAGCTTGATGACCGTACGAGTCAGCGTTGAGAATAGTTGAAATCCGTACACGCGACGTCAGAGAAGTGCCGCCAATAAAGGCGCGGCGAACAGGTTGAGCAGGCCCGTCAACACCATCACCAAGCCCGCGACCGAACCCTCTTCACCGCCCACTTCGTGTGCTCGGCTCACGCCCGCGCCGTGAGCGCCCACGCCGAACAGCGCGCCGCGCGCCAAGGGTGTGCGCAATGGCAACCACTTGAGCAGCACACCGCCGAGCATGGCGCCGAACACACCGGTGAACATCACGAACACGGCCGTCAGTTCCGGCACGCCACCCAGGTCGGACGACACGGGCATGGCGAACGGTGTGGTGATGGAGCGCGGCACCAGGGACATCGTCACCGAGGTATCCAACGCCAGCGCTTTGGCCAAGCCGAATGAGGTGGCGATGGACGCCAAGCTGCCGGCGATCATGCCCAGCAACAAGGCCGACCAGTAACGCGCCAGCAACGTGCGTTGCTGCCAGATCGGCACTGCGAAAGCCACGGTCACCGGGCCCAGCACCAGCATCAACCAGTGGGTGTCGGCGGAGTATTCGGCGTAGGCGGTGTTCATCGGCACCGCCACGGCCAGCAAGAGTACCGGCACCAAGATCAGCGGCGACAACAGGTAACGCCCGGTGCGACGGTAGATCCAGCGGCTGAAAATGTACGCACCCAAGGTCAAGGCGAGCCAGAACACCGGCATCAGCTCAAGCTTCATGGCGCAGCCTCCGGCGGCACACCAGTTCGACGGTGAACGCGGTCACCAGCATCACCGCCAAGGTGCTGAGGCCAATCACCAGCAGGATGCGCCAGCCGTCATTGCGCAACAGGACGCCGTAGTCCAGCAGGCTCATCAGCGCGGGAATGAAGAACAACAACATTTCAGCCATCAATACACCGGCGCCCAATTGCAGGGCCGCCGGTTTGACCAGGCCGCTGGCGAAGGTTGCCAACAGCAGGCCCAGGCCCACCACACCGCCGGGGATCGGCCACGCGAGCCACACGGCCAGTTGGCAACCGAGCAGGTAAATGGCCAACAACACGACCAATTCAACTATCAGACGGGTGAAACGTTTCATGGGTTTTGGTTCCTCGCAGGCCGTCATTTTAGAGACGCGCCCCCCATCCCCACAGCGAATTGTTAGACTGCCGACTATTCCAAACAGGAATCCTGATCATGGAATTCAAACAGCTGCGTAGCTTTGTCGAAGTGATCCACCGAGGCGGTTTTACCCAAGCGGGGAAAACCCTGCACATCAGTCAATCCGCCGTCAGTAAACAGGTGGCGCAACTGGAACAAAGCCTGGGCACACCGCTGTTGGAGCGCACCGGCTCACACATCCGCCTGACCGCCGCTGGAGAAGTGGTGCTGCTACGGGCTGAAGCCATGCTGCGCTTGCAGACGGAATTGCTGAGTGAACTGGATGATATGCAGCAACTGGCCCGCGGCGAGTTGCGCCTGGGCCTGCCGTTGTTGGCGGGGGATACGTTGTTTGCGGGACTGTTTGCCGAGTACCGCAGGCGCTACCCGATGGTCACCATCCAACTGCTGGAAGGCGGCAGCCGCACGATCGAACAGGCGATTCTCAATGGTGAACTGGACGTGGGTGGCTGCCTGAATTCCAGTGATCCGGCCTTCGCCCGGCAAGCCTTCTGCGATGAGCCGCTCGACGCCCTGCTGCCGATGGATCACCCGCTGGCGCAGAACGCCCAGGTGCGCCTGGAGGAACTGGCGGACACGCCGTTCCTGATGTACCAACGCAGCTTTGTGCTCAATGATCGGTTGATCCAGGCCTGCCAGCAGGTGGGTTTTACCCCGAGAGAAATCGGCCGCAGCGGTCAGGCTGACTTCCTCGCCGCACTGGTCGCAGCGGGCCAGGGCGTGGTGCTGCTGCCCAGCGTGGTCGCCCGTGGGTTGGTGCGACCGGGCGTGGTGCGCCTGACGCTCAAGGCGCCCGACGACCTGCGCTGGGACATCGCGTTTACCTGGCGTGCGGGCGCATACCTGTCGAAGGCGGCCCAGGCCTGGCTGGCGTTGCTGCGGGAATTTCCGGTCAGTCGCGCAGTGCAGTGACCAGTTCAGCTAACCACGGCTCGGCGTCGGCTTCCGGGGTGACGCTTTCGCTGGCGTCCAGGCGCAGCATCGGCAGCACTTCGCGCAGGCCGAGCTCACCAAACAGCTCACGCATTTGCTCGCCGCCGCCGCAGAAGGTGTCGCCATAGCTGGCGTCACCCAGGCCGATCACCGCACCGGGCAAGCCACGCCAGGCGGCGGGCAGTTGATCGCGAATCATCGAATACAGGGGTTGCAGGTTGTCGGGCAACTCGCCCATGCCGGTGGTGGACGTCACCGCCAGGAAAGCTTGCGGCGCAAAAGCTTGCACATCCGCCAGCGTGGCGCGGGGGTTGTGCCAGGCCTCGAAGCCGGCGGCCTTGAGGATATCGGCAGCGTGGCGGGCGACTTCTTCAGCGGTGCCGTAGACCGAGCCGGAAAGGATGGCGACTTTCATCAATCTGATCCTGTAGTTGAGTGAAAGCCTGGGATATTAACAGCTGGGGCAATTATTTCGGCGCAACCCGTGCAACATTCACCGCTTGCCATAAACTGCAAACTCCAAAATACAAGCCATGGACCGCTCAATGATTAACGCCAAGCTGATGCAACTGGTCGTCAACGCTTCCAACGACGGCATCGTCGTCGCCGAGCGCGAAGGCAAGGACAAGCCGCTGATCTACGTCAACCCGGCATTCGAACGCCTGACCGGCTACACCCTGGATGAAATCCTCTATCAGGATTGTCGTTTCCTGCAATCGGGCGACCGTGACCAGCCTGCGCTGATGGCGATTCGGGAAGCGATGGAAAGTGGCGGGGCCTGTCGGGAAATCCTGCGCAACTACCGCAAGGACGGCAGCCACTTCTGGAATGAGCTGTCGCTGTCGTCGGTGTACAACGAGGCGGACAAACAGACGTATTTTGTCGGTGTACAAAAGGACGTCACCCTGCAAGTCAAAGCCCAGCAGCGCGTCGCCCAACTGGAGACCGAACTGGCGCAGGTCAAGGCTGAACTGGCGGCGCTCAAAGCGACGAGCGGATCTAACAAAATTTAGAAAATGCGATCATTAGGGGGGATAATGGCATTTTAATACCCCCTAATGAGCACGAGCGATGCAGCGTGACGCGCTTCTGACCCAGGATGAACTGGACTTCATTCAGAATATGCAACACAACCCGCAGCTGAACCTGCGGGATGCATCGTCGAGCCTGACCGTTAACGGCGGTGCGCAGATTCGCGACTTGCTGACCCGACTGGCCGCTCATGACCACGTCACCATCCAGGCACAATTCGACAACCAGCAACTGACCTTTCCGCTGCACTTGGTGGAAGATGAGTTTCATGCGGTTCACTTGCGTCTGGGCGTACCGAGTATTTTCGAAGACGGGCCGATGATCCGGCCGTGGCGCCTCGCACTGGAGTCCCCGGTGGCGCTGGAAAATGTCAGGGGTAACCCTGGCGCGCTGTGGGTGCACGAGGTTTCATTCAAGGGCGTACTGCTGGAGATTCGCGGCCGGATCAAGCCGCCCAAGACCTTTTCCCTCTGGTTCAGCCCTTCCGGTTACGAGCGCATTGCGTTGCGCGGAAGCCTGGAACGGGAAACCGCCCGGGGCTTGTTCGCCTACCGCCTGAACCAGAGTGACGCGGATGAAATCGAACGCCTGCGCCAATTCATTCTGCATCAGCACCGCCTGGTGCACCCGCAGGTGCACGCCTGATATCAGGTGTCCAGGTTGCCGCTGAGAAATTGCTGCAAGCGACGTTGCATCAGGTGCCCCTCACTGCCCAGGCAACCGATGGAAGAACCCGCCAACGCATTCTGCGCCAGGTCCGATGCGGCACCGGCAAGGAGCAGCGGGCAATCCAGGGTCAACGCCAGGCGATTGAGACGTTCAGGCAGCTCATGGTTATGGGCGTGGTTGGAGAAAATAATCAGTGCCTGGGGACGCATCTTTTCACAGACCAGCGTCAGCTCATCAAGTGGCTGGCCCATACCCAGCACCTTCACCGCCAAGTCATCCCGGCTGATCAACAGCGCCGCTACCAGCAATTCCAGCTTACGGCACTCGCCAGGCATGGCCGTCAGTAACACACGAGGTGCAGGCGACAGGGTCGAGGTTTGCAGGCGCAGAAACGTGTGTATACGCAGGAAAGAGTCAAAAAACAGCCATTCGCTGGCTTGGCCGAATTGCCCCTGATGACGCAGAAGCTCACTCCAGAGCGGCATCATAATCTCTTCGAACGCCACCCCGAGGGGATAGGTCGCGAAAATCTGACCATACAGGCTCTCCAGTTGGCGGTCGTCAAAGGCACTGACGGCGTCCAACAGGCGAGCCCGCCATTGTGGCAGTTCGCCCTCCTCGACCGTGTCTCGCTCAGCACGGATCGCTTTGGCCTGCTGATCGTCACGCGCAAGAATCTTGCCCACCTTGCTCACCGCCACGCCTCTCTCGATCCATTCGAGGATGCGGTTGACGGTCTCAATATCGGCCTTGGAGTAGAGTCGATGCCCGCTTTCGGTGCGTACGGGCTGGATCAGGCCATAACGTCGCTCCCAGGCACGCAGGGTGACCGGATTGATACCTGTCATTCTCGACACTTCACGAATCGGAAACAGCGCATCTGAATCGGACGACGCTAGATGCAAATTGCTATCACTGCAGGCAGTCATTACGGGCATTGGAGACCAACAGACCAACGAGTTTTGGATCCACATTTAACGCCTTTAGACCTGTCTTATTCAAGGCCTGTGCTTATTCAGACCAACACCTCTGGCGTATTTCTGAAAAACCGGAATAATCCTTGCCTGTTTTTTCTACGTCGCTGCAGCACCCCGCAGCCTCGTCTGTGCGCGGCCTACCCGGCCCAGCGCACTCGCTTATTTGGAGATACACAATGTCTACCTCTCCCGTCACCCTGATGGTCGCACGCCGCGTGGCCAAGGGTCGCTACGAAGAACTGATGGCCTGGCTGCGCGAGGGCGAGCAATTGGCAACGGATTTTCCCGGCTACCTGGGCTCAGGCGTCCTTGCTCCGCCGCCCAACGATGATGAATTCCAGATTATTTTCCGCTTCGCCGATGAAAATACCCTGCATGCCTGGGAGTTTTCAGCGTCCCGCAGTGCCTGGTTGAGCCGTGGCAGCGAACTGTTTGCCAACCCGTCCGAGCACCGCGTACGCGGTATCGATGGCTGGTTCGGCGCGGTCGGCGCGCGCCCTCCGCGCTGGAAGCAGGCGGTGGCGATCTGGCTGGCATTTTTCCCGGTGTCGCTGCTGTTCAACTTTGTCCTGGGCCCCTTGCTCAACAGGCTCGACCTGGCGCCGCGCGTACTGGTCAGCACCATGGCCCTTACGCCGCTGATGGTGTATTGGTTCATCCCGCTGTCGACCCATCTGTTGGCCAATTGGCTGCATCCTGTTCCGACCCCACGCAAGGCCAGCGAAGCCGCTGCTTGAGTACAGGGGCGCCCGGTCGCTGGTATAGTTTCAATCTGCCAGCGACTCGAGCCTCCCATGACTGCAACGAACGCCCCGATCCTGATCACCGGCGCCGGCCAGCGGGTCGGCCTGCATTGCGCCCAGCGCCTGCTGGACGACGGCCATCCGGTGATTTTCAGCTACCGCAGCGAACGGCCCGGCGTACAGGCCCTGCGCGAACGCGGAGCGATCGGGGTGTTTGCCGATTTCTCCAGCGAGGCCGGCATCCTGGCGTTTATCGCTGAACTGAACACCCATACCCAACGCCTGCGCGCGATCATCCACAACGCCTCGGCCTGGATCGCCGAAACGCCCGACGAAGAAAGTCGCGCCTTTACCGACATGTTCAGCGTGCACATGCTTGCGCCGTACTTGATCAACCTGCATTGTTCACCTTTGCTGCAACGCTCTTCTCCCGCCGACATCGTGCACATCAGCGATGACGTGGTGCGCAAGGGCAGCCGCCAGCACATTGCCTATTGCGCCACCAAGGCCGGCCTCGACAGCCTCACGTTGTCGTTTGCCGCGCAGTTCGCGCCGTCGATCAAGGTCAACGGCATCGCCCCGGCAATGGTGATGTTCAACGAAGGCGACAACGCAGCCTACCGCGCCAAGGTATTGGCCAAGTCTGCACTGGGCATCGAACCCGGCCCCGAGGTGATCTACCAGAGCGTGCGCTATTTGCTGGATAACCCCTATGTCACCGGAACCACCCTGACCGTCAACGGCGGGCGGCATATCAAGTAAGCCGTTTGTGAGGATGTTGTATGACCCTGCCCCATCACTACCGCGAGATCCTCAAAGGCCTGGGCGAAGACCCGGAGCGCGAAGGCTTGCTCGACACCCCCAAGCGCGCCGCCAAGGCCATGCAGTACCTGTGTCACGGCTATGAGCAGAGCTTGGACGAGATCGTCAACGGTGCGCTGTTCACCTCCGACAATGACGAGATGGTGATCCTCAAGGACATCGAGTTGTACTCGCTGTGCGAGCACCACCTGCTGCCTTTCATCGGCAAGGCCCATGTGGCCTATATCCCCACCGGCAAGGTGCTGGGCCTGTCGAAACTGGCGCGCATCGTCGACATGTTCGCCCGGCGCCTGCAGATCCAGGAAAACCTCACCCGGCAGATCGCCGACGCGATCCAGGACGTGACCCAGGCTGCCGGCGTGGCCGTGGTGATCGAGGCCCAGCACATGTGCATGATGATGCGCGGCGTGGAAAAACAGAATTCAACCATGAACACCTCGGTGATGCTCGGCGCGTTCCGCGAGTCGAACACCACGCGCATGGAGTTCCTGCAACTGATCGGACGGAGCAAGTAGCAATGCCACAACTTCAACCAGGCATGGCGCGCATCCGGGTCAAGGACCTGTGCCTGCGCACCTATATCGGCATCAACGAGGACGAAATCCTCAACAAGCAGGATGTGCTGATCAACCTGACCATCCTGTATGCCGCCCAGGAAGCCGTGCGCGACAACGACATTGATCATGCGCTGAACTACCGCACCATCACCAAGGCGATCATCGCCCACGTCGAAGGCAACCGTTTTGCCTTGCTGGAGCGCCTGACCCAGGAGCTGCTGGACCTGGTGATGAGCAATGAATCGGTGCTGTACGCCGAAGTCGAAGTGGACAAGCCCCATGCCTTGCGTTTTGCCGAGTCGGTTTCGATTACCCTGGCGGCCAGCCGTTAACCCCTGAATTGTCAGTGAGCCCTATGAACGACCAACAACGCCTCGAACTTGAAGCCGCCGCCTTCCGCCGGCTGGTGGCGCACCTGGACAGCCGCAAGGATGTGCAGAACATCGACCTGATGAACCTCTCGGGCTTCTGCCGCAACTGCTTGTCCAAGTGGTACAAGGCCGAGGCCGACGAGCGCCAGATCGAGCTGAGCCTCGATGACGCCCGTGAAGTGGTGTACGGCATGCCGTACGCCGAGTGGAAAGCCCAATACCAGAAAGAAGCCAGCGCCGACCAACAGGCGGCGTTCGCCAAAGGAAAAACCCATGACTGATTTGAACACTCTGCGCGCCAGCCTCAACAGTGGCGAACATGTTTTTGCCGATACCCTGGCGTTTGTCGCTGCTGGTTACGACTATCAGCCGCAAGCCTTTACCAACGGCGACGTGGAAAACGCTGCCGGGCAGAACGAAGGATCGTGCAAGACCCTGGGCCTGGCGCTACTGGAGGGTCTGAGCGATCAGGAAGCACTGCTGGCGTTTGGTGAGCATTACCGCTCGGTAGTGGCGACGCCTGAGGGCAGTGACCACGGCAACATCCGTGCGCTGATTGCCCATGGGCTGGCTGGTGTGACGTTCACTGCACAGCCGCTGACCCGCCGCTGATTCAATCTGGAAACCCGGCCACTGTGGGAGCCGGGCTTGCCCGCGATGGCGGTGGTGACTGATACGCCGCTATCGCAGGCAAGCCAGCTCCCACAGGGGTTGGGTTAATACTTCATGACCTGGGTGTTAGTTAAATCGCGGACATAAAAAAACCGGCCTCTCAGCCGGTTTTTTTGTTTCAACGATTTAGAACGAAGCGTCCTTCAAACCATCGAGGTAACGCTCGGCATCCAGTGCCGCCATGCAACCGGCGCCAGCCGAGGTGATGGCCTGGCGGTAGACGTGGTCGGCCACGTCACCGGCAGCGAAGATACCTTCAATGTTGGTAGCAGTGGCGTTGCCTTCGCGACCGCCCTGCACCACCAGGTAACCGTCTTTGGCTTCCAGCACGCCTTCGAACAACGAAGTGTTCGGCGTGTGGCCGATGGCGATGAACACGCCGTCGACTTTCAGCTCGTCGAAGCTACCGTCGTTGTTCTTCAGGCGGGCACCGGTCACACCCATGTTGTCGCCCAGGACTTCGTCCAGGGTGGCGTTGAGCTTAAGGATGATCTTGCCTTCAGCCACACGGGCGTGCAGCTTGTCGATCAGGATCTTCTCGGCGCGGAAGGTCTCGCGGCGGTGAACCAGGGTCACGGTGCTGGCGATGTTGGCCAGGTACAGTGCTTCTTCCACCGCGGTGTTGCCGCCACCGACTACGGCGACTGGCTTGTTGCGGTAGAAGAAACCATCGCAGGTCGCGCAGGCGGAAACGCCCTTGCCCATGAACGCCTCTTCCGATGGCAGGCCCAGGTAGCGGGCGCTGGCGCCGGTGGCGATGATCAGCGCATCACAGGTGTACACGCCGCTGTCGCCGGTCAGGCTGTAAGGCTTCTTGGAGAAGTCGACCTGGTTGATGTGATCAAACACGATCTCGGTTTCGAAACGTTCAGCGTGTTCTTTCATGCGCTCCATCAGCACCGGGCCGGTCAGGCCGTGGACGTCGCCGGGCCAGTTGTCGACTTCGGTGGTGGTGGTCAGTTGACCACCCGCCTGCATGCCAGTGATCAGCAGCGGCTTGAGGTTGGCACGGGCAGCGTAGACCGCAGCGCTGTAACCGGCAGGGCCGGAACCCAGGATAATCACTCGCGAATGACGGGTATCAGACATGACTCACTCCTATCGACCGCCCGGACTACAAGGCGGCTGGAATAAAAAAGGGACCACGAAGCACTTGGGGAAGGCTTCAACTCGCAGACCCTGAAAAATAATGGGTGCAGCGTATCGAGGGGGGCAAGATTAAGGAAATACGGAATAACAATCCAGCTCATAGGTGGTCTCTATGCAGTCACCGCTGTTGATCAACACCTTTGTTACCACTGATGTCGCCGCTTTCGCCTGTTAAACAAAGCCGGTAAGGTCGGCGCGTTCGTCACTTTGTTCGGAGTTCTCCATGCCCGCCCCTGCTCTTTCCGGCCCGCAATACCTGCGTGAAGGCCTCAAACTGGTGTTGAGCCCCGGCCTGCGCCTGTTTGTGCTGCTGCCGCTGGCAATCAACCTGGTGCTGTTCGTCGGCTTGATCTATTTCGCCGGGCATCAGTTCAGCCTGTGGGTCGAGCATTTGATGCCGACGCTGCCGAGCTGGCTGGGTTTTCTGAATTACCTGCTCTGGCCTCTGTTTGTCGTGCTGGTGGTGCTGATGGTGTTTTTCACCTTCACCATGCTCGCCAACATTATCGCGGCGCCCTTTAACGGTTTTCTCTCGGAGAAAGTGGAAGTGGTGGTACGCGGCACCGATGACTTCCCTGCCTTCAGCTGGGGCGAGTTGATCGCCATGGTCCCGCGCACCCTGGCCCGGGAGATGCGCAAGCTGGGCTACTTCCTGCCACGGGCGATCGGCTTGTTTATCCTGTCGTTCATTCCGGTGGTCAACCTGATCGCCGCGCCGCTGTGGCTGTTGTTTGGCGTATGGATGATGGCGATCCAATACATCGACTACCCGGCCGACAACCACAAACTTGGCTGGAACGAGATGCTCGCCTGGCTGCGCCAGAAACGCTGGCAGAGCATGAGCTTCGGCGGGATCGTCTATCTGGTACTGCTGGTGCCGGTGGTCAACCTGTTGATGATGCCGGCAGCGGTGGCCGGCGCCACGTTGTTCTGGGTGCGCGAACAAGGTGCCGAGGCAATGGCACAGCCGCAAAAAGTGACCCGGTCATAAATCCATCATCTCGATGACACAATGACGACATGGCCCACGGCGACACTGTGGGTCATGACGACAGCCTCGCTTCACATCACCCTCATTACCGAAACCTTCCCGCCAGAGATCAACGGGGTGGCCAATACCCTTGGTCGCCTGTGCGAGGGTTTGCGCGCTCGCGGCCATCAAGTCGAGCTGGTGCGTCCACGCCAGGGTGTCGACCAGAGCCGCCCCAGCGACGACGCCTTGCTGCTTTGCCGTGGCTGGCCGCTGCCGGGTTATCCGGGCCTGCAATGGGGGCAGTCGTCGATGCACAAATTGCTGCGGCGCTGGACCCGCCAGCGCCCGGACGTGCTGTACATCGCGACGGAAGGACCATTGGGTCTGTCCGCCTTGCGCGCCGCGCGTCGCTTGGGGATCAGCGTGGTCAGCGGCTTTCACACCAACTTCCAGCAGTACTCCAACCAATATGGCATGAGCATGCTGAGCCGGATGGTCACTCACTATCTACGCTGGTTCCACAACCGTTCGACGCTGACCCTGGTACCCAGCGCCAGCCAGCGCCTGGAGCTGGAACGCAAGCATTTCGAACGTTTGGGGATGCTGGCGCGCGGGGTGGACAGCCAGTTGTTCCACCCGGCCAAACGCGACAATGCATTGCGGGAAAGTTGGGCGCTGAACAGTGAGCAAACCGCCGTGCTCTATGTGGGCCGGCTGGCCCAGGAGAAAAACCTGGGGCTACTCAAGCGCTGTTTCGAGACCTTGCAGGACACCTATCCATTGCGCCAGATGAAACTGATCATCGTCGGTGATGGCCCGCAACGGGCGACGATGGAGAAAGAGCTGCCGGAGGCGATTTTCTGCGGCACCTTGCGCGGTGAGGAACTGGCGCGGCACTACGCGTCAGGTGATGTGTTCCTGTTCCCCAGCCTGACCGAAACCTTCGGCAATGTGGTGCTGGAAGCGATGGCGTCGGGGTTGGGTGTGGTGGCCTACGATCAGGCAGCGGCGACCCAGCATATTCGCCATGGCTACAACGGCGTGCTGGCGATGCCCGGGGATGAGAACGCGTTTTGCGAGGCGGCCAATTGGCTGCTGGAGGATGCCGAAAGTTTGCGCCGTATGCGCCTGAATGCGCGTCAGCACGCGAGCCGCCAGGGTTGGCCGGCGATTATCGAACAGTTTGAGAGTCAATTACGGGGTGTATGCGGCGAAAATTTTTCGCTTCCTACACAGCCTTCCGTGCAATGACCCCCTAAGCCTTTCCTTACATTTAAGTCAGGAACTGCTTAATGCCAAAGACCAACTATTGATACCTGCTATCTGAGCAGGGCTTTCAATAATGGAGGTACGGTATATGTCAGTTTACGGAATGGGTGTACGCAATGGCGTCAATATGCCAAACGCCGAATGGACGCGTCAGCAACAATGGTTGGATAAATCTCGAGCAGAACCTCCTGTCTACGGCCAACCGGGGCATAAAGACCCGAACAAAACCGATCACACAAAAGAGCTGTACAAGGGCCCGCAGTATTAACGCCTAACGCCATAAAACTCCCTGTGTAATCACAGGGAGTTCAGCCACTCACACCAGAGTCGTCAACGCCTCACGACTGAACGGCAGGATGTCGCCCTCGCGGCCTTCGCGCACCTTCAACGCCCAATCCGGGTCGACCAGCAGCGCACGCCCTACCGCCACCAAGTCGAACTCATCGTTATTCAGGCGCTCCAGCAGCTTCTCGAGGCTGGCCGGTTGCGCGACCTTGTCGGTGTTGACCATGAATTGAAGGAACTCGCCGTCCAGGCCGACACTGCCCACAGTGATGGTCGGCTTGCCGGTGAGTTGGCGCGTCCAGCCGGCCAGGTTGAGGTCGGAACCTTCGAATTCAGGCTCCCAGAAACGGCGCGTGGAGCAGTGGAAAATATCCACACCCGCTTCAGACAACGGCTTGAGAAACTCGCCCAGCGCCTCGGGGGTTTGCACCAGACGCGCGGTGTAGTCCTGCTGCTTCCACTGAGAGAAGCGGAAGATGATCGGGAAGTCCGGGCCGACGGCGGCGCGGGTGGCCTGGATCAGTTCGATGGCAAAGCGCGAGCGGTTGGCCAGGCTGCCGCCGTATTCGTCGGTACGCTGGTTGCTGCCTTCCCAGAAGAACTGATCGACCAGATAGCCGTGGGCGCCGTGGATTTCAACGCCGTCCATGCCGATGCGCTGGGCGTCCTTGGCGGCTTGGGCGAAGGCGTTGATCACCGCCTTGATGTCTTGATGGGTCATGCCGTGCACGACCACGTTGCCATCCTTGAGTTTTTCCATCGGACCGTAGGCTGGCACGCTGGCATCCGGCTCGGTGCCGATGCGACGAACGCTGCCCACATGCCACAGCTGCGGGACGATCTTGCCGCCTTCGGCATGTACCGCGTCGACGACTTTCTTCCAGCCCGCCAGGGCGGCCTCACCGTAGAAATGCGGGACGTTGGGGTAACCGTTGGAGGCCTGGTGGCCGACCACGGTGCCTTCGGTGATGATCAGGCCCACGCCGGCAGCGGCGCGGCGACGGTAGTATTCGATAACCTTGGAGTTGGGTACGCCGCCTGGGGAGAACGAACGGGTCATCGGTGCCATGACCACACGGGTGGACAGTTGCAGAGCACCGAGCTGGAAGGGTTTGAACAAGGCTTGGACAGGCATGAGTGTACTCCACGTAAGGCGGGTTTATGACGTGGATAATATGGGGCTCGTGCAGGGCTGAACAGCACTATTGATCTGAGTGATTAAAGGGTAAAAGCGCCTTGATCACTGTAGGAGCGAGCTTGCTCACGAAAATCGCCAACGACAACGCGGGACATTCTGGGCGAACGTAGCGCTCTCAGGTTTTTCGCGAGCAAGCTCGCTCCTACAAGGGGAAGGGTTCAGCTCAGGGCTTTTTCGATGGCCTGGACGATCGTCGGATCATCCGGTGCAGTACGCGGGGAAAAGCGTGCGAGCACCCGCCCATCCTTGCCCAGCAGGAACTTCTCGAAATTCCAGGTGATGTCCCCAGGAAACTCGGCACCCTCGCCCGCCAGCAAGCGGTACAACTGATGACGATCAGGCCCGTTGACCTCAAGTTTGCTGCCCAGCGGGAAGCTCACCCCGTAATTCAGGCTACAGAACTCCTGGATTTCTTCCTCGGTGCCCGGTTCCTGACCGGCAAACTGATTGCACGGCAGGCCAAGCACGGTAAATCCCTGGTCCTTGTACTGCTGGTAGAGGTTCTCCAGCGCGGCGTATTGCGGGGTCAAACCACATTTGGAGGCCACGTTGACCACCAGCACAACTTGCCCCTTGAAGGGCGCCAGCGGCAGCTCTTGTCCGTCCAAAGCTTTGAGTTTCAGGTCGTGGAAAGCACTCATGACGAACTCCAGATATCCCATATTCTTCGCATTGCGGCACGTCGAGATTACAACCCGCAAGCCTGCAATCATAGACGCCGATTGCAAAACCCGCCCGCGGGTTACTGAGCGGTAGGCCAGGGCAAAATCGGAATGGCGGTCACGGCGTTTTGCGGGCTACCTTCGATCAGGCGGTCGCTGTACACCAGGTAAACCAAGGTGTTGCGCTTCTTGTCGAGGAAGCGCACCACCTGCATGGTCTTGAACACCAACGAGGTGCGCTCCTTGAACACTTCGTCGCCGTCCTTGAGCTCGCCCTTGAAGCGGATCGGGCCGACCTGACGGCAGGCAATCGAAGCTTCGGCGCGGTCTTCGGCCAGGCCAAGGCCGCCTTTGACACCGCCGGTCTTGGCGCGGGACAGATAGCAGGTTACACCGTCGACCTTGGGGTCATCGAAGGCTTCAACCACGATCCGGTCGTTGGGGCCGACAAACTTGAACACTGTCGACACCTGGCCGATTTCTTCAGCAGAGGCCAACAGTGGCATGGCCAACAGCAGGCCGAGCAATCCCTTCATGACACGCATGGTGTATTCCTTTGGTTAAACCAGGATCAGGTTATCGCGGTGAACCAGCTCTGGTTCGGCCATGTAACCTAGTAGTCCGACAATCGCATCGGAGGATTGTCCAATGATTTTCTGGGCTTCGAGGGCGCTGTAGTTGGCCAGGCCGCGAGCGATCTCACGACCGTCCGGCGCCACGCACACCACCATCTCGCCCCGGCGGAAGCTGCCCTGCACCAACTTGACGCCGACCGGCAGCAGGCTCTTGTTGCCTTGGGACAACGCCGATACGGCGCCATCGTCCAGCACCAGGGTGCCACGGGTTTGTAGATGACCGGCCAGCCATTGTTTGCGCGCCGCCAGCATGCCGCGTTCCGGCGACAACAGCGTACCGATGCGCTCGCCCGCCTTGAGCCGGTCCAGCACGCGCTCGATGCGCCCGCCAATGATGATGGTGTGGGCGCCGGAACGCGCCGCCAGGCGTGCTGCACGCAGCTTGGTCTGCATGCCGCCGCGGCCTAGGGCGCCGCCGACACTGCCGGCCACGGCGTCCAACGCCGGGTCATCGGCGCGAGCTTCGTAGATCAGCTGGGCTTCGGGGTTGTTGCGCGGGTCGGCGTCGAACATGCCGTCGCGGTCGGTGAGGATCACCAGCAGGTCGGCTTCCACCAGGTTGGCCACCAGGGCGGCCAAGGTGTCGTTGTCGCCAAAGCGGATTTCGTCGGTGACTACGGTGTCGTTTTCGTTGATCACCGGGATGACTTTCAGCTCCACCAGCGCACGCAAGGTGCTGCGGGCATTGAGGTAGCGCTTGCGGTCGGACAGGTCGTCGTGGGTCAGCAAGATCTGCGCCGTGTGTCGGCCGTGCTCGGCAAAGCTGGATTCCCAGGCTTGCACCAGGCCCATCTGGCCGATGGCGGCGGCGGCTTGCAGTTCGTGCATCGCGCTGGGTCGCGCGGTCCAGCCGAGGCGGCTCATCCCGGCGGCAACCGCCCCGGACGATACCAGCACCAATTCAACACCGGCCTCATGCAAGGCCACCATCTGCTCGACCCAGACGCTCATGGCTGCGCGATCCAGCCCCTTGCCATCCGCCGTCAGCAACGCACTGCCGATCTTCACGACCCAGCGCTGCGCACCTGTCACTTTGCTCCGCATCATCTTCAACCTTAGATTGAGGGCTGCGCGACCCAGCGCGGCCCATAACGTTAAACCCGGATACTAAAACGCCGCTCTAACAGGAGCGGCGTTCAAGTTTATCGCAACGAATCAGTCACGCACGTAAATGATTTCAGGACCGTCTTCATCATCCACGTCTTCTTCGTCCCAATCATCGTCACCGATGTCATGGACCGACTTCACGCCGCTGCGGCGCAGGGCACGCTGGTCGTCCAGGGCTTGCAGCTGGGCACGGGCTTCGTCTTCGATCTGTTGATCGAGCTCAGCCAGTTCGGCCTTGAACACCGGGTCGGCCGCCAGGCGGTCGGCGCGGTCTTCGAGGTAGCGCATGATGTCGCGGGTCAGGCGCTCGGTGCCTTCTTTGGCGATGGCCGAGATCACGTAGACCGGACCTTCCCACTCCAGGCGGTCAACGATTTCCTTGACGCGCTCTTCGTGCTCTTCTTCCAGGATCTGGTCGCACTTGTTCAGCACCAACCAGCGATCACGCTCGGCCAGGGCCGGGCTGAACTTGGTCAGTTCGCTGACGATCACTTCGGCGGCGTCCGGTGCGCTGGTGTCATCCAGCGGCGCCATGTCGACGAGGTGCAGCAGCAAACGGGTACGCGACAAGTGCTTGAGGAAGCGAATCCCCAAGCCAGCGCCATCGGAGGCACCTTCGATCAAGCCGGGAATGTCGGCGATCACAAAGCTTTTCCAACGGTCGACGCTGACCACACCGAGGTTTGGCACCAGGGTGGTGAACGGGTAGTCGGCGACTTTCGGCTTGGCGGCCGACACCGAGCGAATGAAGGTACTTTTACCAGCGTTCGGCAGGCCCAGCAGGCCCACATCAGCGAGTACTTTCATTTCCAGCTTGAGGTCACGCTGCTCGCCCGGCTTGCCTGGCGTGGTCTGGCGTGGCGCACGGTTGGTACTGGACTTGAATCGGGTGTTACCCAGGCCGTGCCAGCCGCCCTGCACAACCATCAGCTTCTGGCCAGCCTTGGTCAGGTCGCCGATCACTTCCTGGGTCGCAGAATCGATAATCGTGGTACCGACCGGTACGCGCAGTACCAGGTCTTCGCCTTTCTTACCGGTGCAGTCGGTGCTGCCGCCGTTGGAGCCACGCTCGGCATCGAAGTGCCGGGTGTAACGGTAGTCGACCAGGGTGTTGAGGTTTTCGTCGGCCATCATGTAGATGGAACCGCCGTCACCGCCGTCACCGCCGTTGGGGCCACCGTTTTCGATGAATTTTTCGCGACGGAAACTCATGCAACCGTTACCGCCGTCGCCTGCTTTTACTCGGATGGAAACTTCATCAACGAACTTCATAACAAAACGCCTCTCGCCGCACGGACGAGCTTAAGAAACCAAGACATAAGACTCTTGCAAAAATGAGCGCAGCGACCTCAATCAGCGACCGCAGAACCAGCGCCTGAGCCCATTACAAACAGCTTTGCAAGAGACTCACCCCACAAACGAAAAAGCCCCGTCGCAAGACAGGGCTTTTCCAGCGATCTCGCAATTAAGCTGCGACAACGCTCACGTAACGGCGGTTGAACGCGCCTTTTACTTCAAACTTGATCACGCCTTCGATTTTCGCGAAGAGGGTGTGATCTTTACCCATGCCTACACCGTAACCGGCGTGGAATTGGGTGCCGCGCTGACGCACGATGATGTTGCCCGGAATGATTTTCTGGCCGCCATACATCTTCACGCCAAGGCGTTTGGCTTCTGAGTCGCGACCGTTACGGGTACTACCACCAGCTTTTTTGTGTGCCATGAGTCAATTCTCCTAGTGAGGAATTAGGCTGAAATTAAGCCTGAATACCGGTGATTTTGATCTCGGTGTACCACTGGCGGTGGCCCATACGCTTCATGTGGTGCTTACGACGACGGAACTTGATGATGCGGACTTTATCGTGACGACCTTGGGAGATCACTTCAGCCACAACGGTAGCGCCAGCAACAACTGGAGCGCCGATGTTCACGTCATCGCCATTGGCGACCAACAGAACGCGATCAAAAGTAACGGATTCGCCGGTAGCGACTTCCAGTTTTTCGATCTTCAGGTATTCACCTGGGGCGACTTTGTATTGCTTGCCACCAGTAACAATTACTGCGTACGACATGGTATTTCTCCGATAATCCTGCTCACCCAGCGCTTTATAAGAAGAGGTATTGGCTGGCATGGCTGCATGGGATGGACGTCCCGAATGCAATTGCGTAAGGCAGGTGCTGCCCAGGAAGTTCAGGGTGCGCGATTGTACGCAAGGTAAAGAGGTGTTGCAAGGGGCCGTCTATCGCGCCTTGACACTGGGGGGCCTGGGTCCTAGCATGCCGCGCAACCCTTCTGGAGCGACTGTCGCTGATGCAACCCCAAGCTTTCTACCGCGCGGTCGCGGACGATTTTAGCGCCGTCGACGGCATCATCAAGCAGCAGCTGACGTCTAAAGTGCCGCTGGTCTCCAAAATTGGCGACTATATTACGTCGGCGGGCGGTAAGCGCCTGCGTCCTTTATTAGTGCTGCTGTGCGGCAAGGCCCTGGGTCGCGAAGGCGATGACCTGCGCCTGCTGGCGGCCACGATCGAATTCCTGCACACCGCCACCCTGCTGCATGACGACGTCGTCGACATGTCCGGCATGCGCCGTGGCCGTGAGACCGCCAATGCCATGTGGGGCAACGCCCCTAGTGTGCTGGTGGGCGACTTCCTGTACTCGCGCTCGTTCGAAATGATGGTTGAACTCGGCTCGATGCCGGTGATGAAGATTCTTTCACAGGCCACCCGCATCATCGCCGAAGGCGAAGTGCTGCAGTTGTCGAAGGTCCGTGACGCCAGCACCACCGAAGAAACCTACATGGAAGTGATTCGCGGCAAAACTGCGATGCTCTTCGAAGCCTCCACCCACAGCGCCGCTGCGCTGTGTGGCGCAACGGCCGAGCAGGCCGAGGCCTTGCGCACCTTTGGTGATCACCTGGGCGTAGCGTTCCAACTGGTCGACGACCTGCTCGACTACAAGGGCGACGCTGAAACCCTGGGCAAGAACGTCGGTGATGACCTGGCCGAAGGCAAGCCAACCCTGCCACTGATCTACACCATGCGCGAAGGCACGCCGGAACAGGCCGCCCTGGTGCGCAAGGCGATCCAGAAAGGCGGGATCGAAGACCTGGAGGCCATCCGCGCCGCCGTGGAAGCTTCGGGTTCGCTGGAGTACACCGCCCAACTGGCGCGTGACTACGTGGCCCGTGCAATCAAATGCCTGGAAGCCCTTCCCGCCAGCGAATACCGCGACGCCCTGGTCGAGCTGAGTGAGTTCGCGGTCGCGCGTACTCACTAAAACACGGCCTATGTGGGAGGGCCCCCTCCCACATTTAGATTTCATCCAACCTGTAAGACTGCAAAACCCTATATAATGTGCGCCCTTTAGCCATCCTGACTCTCAAGGAGCCTTAGTGAGCACGTTGCCACCCTGCCCGAAATGCAATTCCGAATACACCTACGAAGACGGCGCCCAGCTGATCTGCCCGGAATGCGCCCATGAGTGGTCCGTCAATGGCGAGGCCGAAACGGCCAGCGATGACGCCGTGAAAAAAGACTCCGTCGGCAATGTGCTGCAGGACGGCGACACCATCACCGTGATCAAGGACCTCAAGGTCAAGGGCACTTCCCTGGTCGTGAAGGTCGGCACCAAGGTCAAGAACATCCGCCTGTGCGACGGCGACCACGATATCGACTGCAAGATCGACGGTATCGGCCCGATGAAGCTCAAGTCCGAGTTCGTGCGTAAAGTCTGAATATGCTCCATTCCATCCCGCGCCCGCCGCGGGATGGCGTTTTGCCCTCTTGTTTGATCCCGCGCAATATCCACACAGAAAAAACCACAAACCGCCAATAGGCACTTGCTATTCTATGAATAAGAATTATTCTCATTGAAACCCATCAAGGAGATGAGACCCATGACTTATTTGATAGATGCCTGGCTGGACCGCCCACACCCTTACCTGCGGATCCTGCATCGGGAAACCGGTGAAGTCTGTGCGGTACTGGAAGAGGAAGCGCTGAATGAACTGCAGGACCAGGGCGACCTGGATGTGAATGGCCTGAGTTCCAGTGAGCCCGGAGTTTTGAAGGAAGTGGTGCGCAACCTGTTTCTGTTCTGCTATGCCCGAGCGTTGCGCCCGGCGACGGAACTGAATGGCAAGTTCCATCCATGAGCGACCACGCAAAACTTGTGGATGTGGGCTTTATGTGGGAGCGGGCTTGCTCGCGAAAGCGGAGTGTCAGCTACAGATAAGCAGACTGATCCACCGCATTCGCGAGCAAGCCCGCTCCCACACAAGCCCAGCACCCACAGGTAATCGGCAGGTCTTACAGAACGTCGAGCAGCTCGACGTCGAACACCAAAACGCTGTGCGGCGGGATGCTGCCAACGCCTTGAGCGCCGTAAGCCAGTTCGCTCGGCACGTACAGGCGCCATTTGCTGCCGGCATTCATCAGTTGCAGGGCTTCGGTCCAGCCGGCGATCACGCCGCCCACCGGGAATTCTGCAGGCTGGCCGCGCTCGTAGGAGCTGTCGAACACAGTGCCGTCAATCAGGGTACCGTGGTAGTGAGTGCGCACTTGGTCTTCACGGGTCGGCTTGGCGCCGTCACCTGCGGTCAACACTTCGAATTGCAGGCCGGAGGCCAGAGTGGTGATGCCATCGCGCTTGGCGTTTTCAGCCAGGAAAGCCAGGCCAGCGCCAGCAGCCGCTTCAGCCTTGGCAGCCGCTTCGGCTTGCATGACTTCGCGGATCACTTTGAAGCTGGCGGCCATTTGCTCTTGATCCACACGGCTTGGCTGGCCGGCGAAAGCGTCGGTCAGGCCAGCCAGGATCGCGTCCAGGCTCACGCCCGGTGGCGGGTTGTCGCGCAGTTGGTCGCCCAACTGACGGCCGATACCGTAGCTGACGCGGGTTTCGTCGGTGGACAGATTAACTTCGGACATGAAGAGGCTCCGCTGTAGGACAACACGGTTTCCCGCGCAATCCAGAACTAAAAGGGCCCGCAGACTAGCACACAAGACCGGCCTCTGATCAGCCCCCCGCCCCGTCTACCACAGTGCCAGCTCGTAAGTCAGGTAGAGCCGATAGTTGTCGCGGTCACTGGCATAGGTCGAGCGATAGGTTGCCTTGCGCACCTCCACCCCCAGGCCTTTGAGGGTGCTGCCCTGGATCACGTAACGCAGATTGGTGTCCGATTCCCACTCCCGCGCCTCGCGCCCCTTGTAATCACCGTTTTCGCCTTTGTAATAACGGGTCATGAAACTCAGGCCTGGGAGTACTGCGGCAAAATCATAGTCGTAGCGCAGCATCCAAGTTTGCTCACCCGCTTGGATGAATTTGCCTACACCTGCATTACTGAAGGAATACACCGTCGAGACACTGGCATAAGGCAGTGCTGTGTCGCCGCTGACCTTCTGGTAACCCACGCCCAGCGCCTGTGCACCCAAGCGGTAGGTAAACAGACCGCTGAACATGTCACTGTCCACAACCCCATTGCGTGCTTCCCCCGCGTCGCTGCTGATGAAGTAGCGCAGGTCACTGGTCAACGTGCCACTGCCCAGCGGTTGCTTATGCACAAGACCGAAAAACTGCTGGCGATAGAACTCGCGCATTTCGCCGTAGTACCAAGTGCCACTGAGTGTCGGCGTGAAGGCGTACGTTGCACCGGCAAAATCAAAGTCACTGCCCTTTTTGCCGCTGTAGCCCTGGGGATAGATATCCACACTGTCGGTGGAGTTACGCTGCTTGAATTTATCCAAGTGCCCGACATGCAGGTACAAATTCTGAATACCCTTGTACTCCACTTGGGTGCCTTGGAAAGTCTGCGGCAACAGGCGGCCATCGTTGTGCACCAACACTGGAATCTTCGGCAGCAGCGTGCCGGTTTTCACCTCCGCCTCACCCCAGCGTAACTTGGCGGTAACACCCAAGCTGGAGAACTCACTGGCAGCGTGACCGTCATCGTGTACAGGCAACAAGCCTGTCCCGGCATGGGTCGGGCTGGAGTCGAGGCGTAGCCCCGCCAACCCCAGGGCATCCAGGCCAAACCCCACAGTGCCTTCGGTGTATCCCGATTGAAGGTTGAGCAGAAAACCCTGCGCCCACTCCTTACGGTCTTCGCCGCCATCCCGATAACCGTCGTTGAAGTAGAAATTGCGCAAGGTCAGGCGCCCATGGGAATCCTCCCAAAACCCCTGGGCCATCAGCGTTGGCGACACGCTCGCCAACAACCCCGCACAGACCACTCCTCCCCTCGTGAAAAGCTCACGCATTACGTTTCCCTCAATGCCGTATTGTCGATTTTTTATGGGCAGTTGCACCGTGCGACAGGCTGGACGCGATGTCGCATTGGGGCGGACACTAACGGCTCCTCCACAGCCCCACAACGTTATGCGAGATGCGCATCAGGCTATGCGTGAAGCAGTGCGCGCCCTCGCCACGGACAGGAAAAACACGGTGAATCTCAAGCAACTCGAAGCCTTCAAAGCGATCATGGCCACCGGTTCGACCATCGGCGCAGCGACGCGTATGGGCCTCTCGCAATCGGCGGTCAGCCGCTTGCTTAGCCAACTGGAGGACACGTTGGGTTTCGCGTTGTTTCTGCGTAAAAAAGGCCGCCTGATGGCTACGCCGGAAGCCGAGGAATTGCTGACCGAGGTCGCCGGGCTGGTGGACGGCATGCAGCGTATCCAGCGCCTGGCCGATGAAATGCGTATAGGTCGCTCGCGCAAGAGCCTGCTCAAGGTCGGGGTGCCCACCAGCATGACCCAGGAACTGTTGCCGCAGATCGTCGCAGAGTTTCTCAAGCACCATGAAGACACCGTCGTCGAGTTGCTGACCGGCTCCTACGACATGATCGAGCGCGCCGTGCTGGACCGTTCCGCCGACCTGGGCTTTGTGCGCCTGCCCACCGAAATCCCGGACTTTGACATCGAGCCAGTACTGCAAACCGAAGGCGTGTGTGTCATGCCGGCCGATCACCCATTGACCCGGCATGCGTGTATCGACGTGCAGCACCTGCGTGACGTTCCGCTGGTGATGCTGGGCCGGCAACGGGCGCTGCGGGCGGAGCTGAACCAGGTTTTTCGCGCCGCCAACCTTACCCCCCAGGTACGGGTAGAGGTGCATTCGGTAGGCGCCGCCTGCAGCTTTGTCGCCGAAGGCCTCGGGGTATCGATCGTCAATGGGTTGCTGGCCAGTCACTTCCGACACTTGCCGATTGTCACCCGTCCCTTTCACCCTGTGCTGCCATACACATTCGGCCTGGCCTTTCGCGCCAATGAGCCTAGGTCACAGGTCGTGATCGCGTTTGCCGAGCACCTCAAGCAGCGCTTGGCTGCACAAAACGCATAGCCCAACCCACCGCACGCATAACGTTGTCGCCGTAAAAACTTTGCCCTAGTGTCCGCCCCACAAGCGTCCCCCCCCTACAACAACAACGGCGCACGCCGGGGCTACCAGCATGAGCGAATCGCAGAGCATTCCTACCCACGCGGCGGTGGACAAAACCACGCAACGCAAACAGATCAACCCCGCCATCATCCTGCTGAGCATCGTTTTGCTCGCTATCGCGTTCACCTACGCGGTGAACTCAGGCCAGTTCCAACGCCAGAATGGCTTGGTGGTGCCGGGCTCCTACCAAGTGCTGGAGAAACACGACTCACTTGGCCAGCTATTCGCCCTGGAACCGCGCAAAGCCGGCGACACCGTGGCCCGCCCGGTATCGCTGGTAGAAGGCTTCATGGCGATTCCCCAAGGCATCGAGAAACGTGCGGCGCTGATTTTCATGGTGCTGTTCATTGGTGGCATGTTCGGTGTGCTGAACAAGGCCGGCGTGATCGATGCAGGGTTGGAACGCTTGCTGGGGCTGACTCGCGGCAATATCTACGTGCTGGTGCCGAGCCTGATGCTGGTGTTTTCTGCCGGCAGTACCTTCATGGGCTTGGCCAAGGAATTTATCCTGATTGTGCCGCTGATGGTCGCCATGGCCAATCGGCTGGGGCTGTCGAACCTGATCGGGCTGGCCATCGTCACCATCTCGGTGAAGATCGGCTACCTGGCGTCGATCTCTAATCCGGTGGCATTGTCGGTGGCCCAGCCGATGGTCGGGCTGCCGATTTTCAGTGGTTTGAGCATGCGCGTGCTGGCCTACGGGACCTTTCTGTTGGTGGGGATTGCCTTTGTGCTGTGGAGCATCCGCCGGCACGGTTTTGATGCCAGCGCGCAGATCACATTCGAACGCAAACCCTTGCCCATGCGCCACCTGATCAACCTGAGCGTGCTGCTGACGGGCATCGGTTTCCTGGTGTACGCCTCCAACCGCTGGGGCTGGAAATACCATGAGCTGTCGGCGTTCTACCTGTTGCTGACCGTGGCCTTCAGCGTCATCGCCGGGCTGGGCGCAAGCGTCGCCGCGAGTGCCTTTGTCGACGGCATGAAGAAAGTGCTGATTGCCGGTGTGCTGATCGGTTTGGCCACGGCGGTAGAAATCATCCTCAGCACCGGCCAGGTATTGGACACCATCGTCAACAGCCTGGCCAACCTGGTCGGTGACCACGGCCCGATCGTTTCGGCGTACGGCATGTTCTTCGCGCAACTGGGGTTGGACGTACTGATCCCCTCCACGTCCGGCCAGGCCGCCGTGACCATGCCGATCTTCGGCCCGTTGGGCCAACTCTCCGGCGTGAGCCCGCAAACCACCGTATTTGCCTTTCTGATGGGCAACGGCCTGACCAACATGATCACCCCGACCTCCAGCGGCTTGCTGGTGTTACTGGCCACCGCCAATGTCGGCTGGGGTCAATGGGCGCGCTTCATCCTGCCGTTGTTCTTGATCTATGCCGTGCTGGCCATGGTGTTATTGGCCATTGCGGTCACCAGCGGGTACTGAACCGATGAGCGTTTTCCAAGGAAATGTTTTAGCCATGCAAACCCTGTACGACCAAATGATCCCGATGCGCGACGGCGTCCGGTTGGCCACCGACATCTACTTACCAGCCACCGGTGAAGGTCCCTTTCCCGTGGTGATCGAACGCACGCCCTACGACAAGTGCAAACCTTCGCGCTCGGAAAAACAGCTCGACGGCCAGCACCTCTCACGGGAGCAGATGGCCGCACGGTTTACCGCGCAAGGGTTTGTCGCGATCTTCCAGGACTGCCGTGGGCGCTATGCCTCCGAAGGCGTGTTCACCAAATACATCGCCGAGGGCGAGGATGGTTTCGACACCCTGGCCTGGATCGTCCGCCAGCCCTGGTGCAACGGCAAGATCGGCAGCATGGGCCTGTCCTACGCAGCCCACACACAGTTGGCGATGGCCTGCCTGCACCCGCCTGGGTTGAGCAGCATGGTGCTGGACAGCGGCGGTTTCGCCAACGCTTACCAATGCGGGATTCGCCAGGGCGGTGCCTTCGAACTCAAGCAGGCCACCTGGGCTTTTCGCCAGGCCAAGGAAAGCCCCACGGCCCTGGCCAATCCCGCTATTCGCGAAGCGCTGGAGCAGGAGGATATTCATCAGTGGTTTACGCGCATGCCGTGGCAGCCCGGCCAGTCGCCCTTGCGCCATGTGCCGGAATACGAAGCCTATCTGCTGGAGCAGTGGGCCCAAGGCGATTTCAGTGAGTACTGGCAGAAGGTCGGCCTGTACGCCGAAGGCCATTACCCGCAACTGCCTGATATTCCGGTGCTGTTCATGTCCAGTTGGTACGACGCTTATGTCAGTTCAACCCTGGCCAACTACCGCGCCTTCAACCAGAACGGTACCGCGCCCCAGCGGTTGGTCATGGGCCCATGGCTGCATGGCGATCGCAATATCAGCCACAGCGGCGATGTGGAATTCGGGCCTGACGCCGCATTCGATGGCCAGGTCGATGAAGACTGGCTGAGCTGTCGCCTGGCCTGGTTCGAACAATCCCTCAAGCCATCGCCTCATGCGCAGGCGCGCGTGCAGGTGTTTCTGATGGGCGGAGGCAGCGGCACGCGCGACCACAACGGCCGCCTGCAACACGGCGGACGCTGGATTCAGTCGGCACAATGGCCCTTGCCGGGCAGCCAGGCAATGACCCTGTACCTAAATGCACAGGGCCAATTGAGCCGTACCGCACCGGACGAACCAGACGCCCATTTGAGTTACCTTGCCGACCCCGCCAACCCAGTCCCGACCCTCGGCGGCGCACTGACTTCCGGCGGTCCGGTTTTTGTGGGCGGTGCTTTCGACCAACGCGAACGTGCCGATTTTTTTGGCACCCAAGGTGACAATAGCGCCCTGTCCCAGCGTGAAGACGTACTGAGTTTTCAAACGCCCCCCCTCGACGACGACCTGATCGTCGCGGGTGACGTGCAGATCGAACTGTGGATCGACAGTGACGCGCCCGACACCGACTTCACCGCCAAACTGGTGGACGTGTACCCGCCCAGCGCCGATTACCCCGACGGTTTTGCGATGAACATCACCGACGGCATCCGCCGCTGCCGCTATCGCGACGACTGGGAGCAACCCACGCCTCTCACGCCGGGTGAACGGGTCAAGGTGCTGATCGAACCCTTTGCCACGTGCAATCAATTCAAGCGTGGCCATCGACTGCGCCTGGACATCGCCAGCAGCAACTTCCCACGCTTTGACGTCAACCCCAACAGCGGCGAACCCTCAGGCCAGGCCCGCCAGCCCCAGATCGCGCGAAATACCGTGCATCTGAGCCGCGATGCGGCCTCCTGCCTCAGGCTGACGGTGGTGCCCACCGCCCACTTACCGGTCTGACGAACACTGATACCGGTCGCCATGGCTGCACGGCCTTGGCGACCCTTCGTCGCCCCACAGAACAAAAGCATTTCAGATTCACGCCATGCCGCCGATATACCGCTACACCTTGGCTGGCTCAAACAACAATACCGTCCAGCAGACAGACATCACTTTTGCGGAGCATTCGATGAATAGCTGGTTCGGCAACATCAGCGTCAACCTCAAACTGGGCCTGGGCTTCGGCCTGGTACTGGTCCTCACCTCGATCCTGGCCCTCACCGGCTGGACCAGCCTGGGCGGCCTGATCGACCGCAGCAACTGGATGAGCGACATCACCCAGCTGAATGCGTCGCTGACCAAACTACGCATCGTGCGCCTGCAATATATGCTCGCCAATGGCGACGAAGCCGTGGCCCAGAACGTACAAACCAACCTGGATGCCTTCGCTGCCCAGCAACAGAAACTGCTGGACAGCTTCAAGAGCCCGGAAAACCTCAAGCTGCTCAACGAGCAGAAATCCATCATCACCGCTTACCAACAGTCACTGAACAAAATGCGCGAGGCCTACCGCAACGGCAACGCTTCGCGCCAAGTGATGGGCGACAAGGCGGATATCGCCAATGCACAGATCAACGCATTGGAAACCAGCGTGAAGCAAATGCCTGACAGCTCGGAGCACCTGGCTCAGTTCCAGGCGGTGGCCGATGCCAAGATGCAATTCCAGTTGGCCCGCTATGAAGTGCGTGGCTACACCGGCAACGTCAGCCCGGAAACCGAAGCCCGCGCTGCCGCACAGATTGAAAAAGCCATCGCCGGCTTGAAAGACCTTAGCGCCGCCTTTGGCGCCAGCCAGCAAAGCGCGCTGACCGCATTGGAAACCGCCCTGGGCGCCTATCGCAGCGCTGTGCAGAACTACAAGGCCGCCAACGCCAACATCGTCACCGCCCGTGCCGAAATGACCACCCAGGGCGCTGATATCGTCACGATCAGCGACAAGCTGTATGAAATCCAGCTGACCCGTCGCGACGCCGAAAGCGCCCAGGCCCGCAGCCTGCAACTGATCAGCACCTTGCTGGCGTTGCTGGTGGGCGTCATTGCCGCATGGGTTATCACCCGCCAGATCACCCGCCCGATCCAGGAAACCCTGGCGGTGGTGGAGCGCATTGCCTCCGGCGACTTGAGCCACAACATTCAGGTCACTCGTCGCGATGAGTTGGGCGTGCTGCAACAAGGCATCCAGCGCATGGGCACCACCTTGCGCGAATTGATCAGCGGTATTCGTGACGGCGTGACACAGATCGCCAGCGCCGCCGAAGAACTGTCGGCCGTGACCGAGCAGACCAGTGCCGGTGTAAACAGTCAGAAAATCGAGACCGACCAGGTCGCCACGGCGATGCACGAAATGACTGCCACCGTGCAGGAAGTGGCGCGCAACGCAGAGCAGGCTTCCCTGGCCGCCGCCGATGCCGACGGCCAAGCCCGCGCAGGCGACAAGGTGGTGGCTGAAGCCATCGCCCAGATCGAGCGTCTGGCCGCTGAAGTGGCACGTTCCACTGACGCCATGACCCACCTGCAGCAAGAGAGCAACAAGATCGGCAGCGTGATGGACGTGATCAAGGCCGTCGCGGAACAGACCAACCTGCTGGCGCTCAATGCCGCGATCGAAGCAGCGCGGGCGGGTGAAGCCGGGCGTGGGTTTGCCGTAGTGGCTGACGAAGTACGCGGCCTCGCACAGCGCACGCAAAAATCCACCGAGGAAATCGAAGGCCTGGTCGCCGGTTTGCAGAACGGCACCCAACAAGTGGCCAACGTGATGAACAACAGCCGCAGCCTCACTGACAGCAGTGTCGAGCTGACGCGCAAGGCCGGTGTGTCACTGGAGAACATCACCCGGACGGTGTCGAATATCCAGTCGATGAACCAGCAGATCGCCGCCGCCGCCGAGCAGCAGAGCGCCGTGGCTGAAGAAATCAGCCGCAGCATTGTGAATGTGCGGGATGTGTCGGAGCAGACCGCTACGGCGAGTGATGAGACGGCCAAGTCGAGCGTTGAATTGGCGCGATTGGGTAGCCAGTTGCAGCAGATGGTCAGCCATTTCCGGGTGTAAGAAACCAAAAAGCCGCCTTGGTATACACCGAGGCGGCTCCACTTCTCAGACTTTAACGGTCATCGAAGCTGTCCCGCAGGAACTTCCAGACGTGATAAGCACGCAGGCAGTTCACTACGAGGTTCCACGTACGTCGTGCAAACTTAGACATACTCGGCCCTCCCTAGGTTGGGCCTTACCTCCAGCGCACTTACCGGAACACGTGAGCCTTTGGACGCGGGTCATCGCATCTTTGAGGCGGCCGGGCTAGTGGGCATCTCGCATGAATCCGGCACGGATTACTAGCCCGTGGCGATCAGTCCAAAAATTCGCGCGCGCGTACCCGGCTCACCTAAAAGCAACCAACGCAGAACGGGGTGAAGCCTAACCAAAATCCGCCAAGAAGGTGTGACAGACAGTGGTTAAACACCCGGTATTTGTTTCGAAGATCTATTGCAAACTTTTGCAGCGGAAATCGACAAAATGAAATGCTCAAGATCATCAGTGCCGACCATCGCCTAACCTTGCGCGATAAATTGACTGGCGGTAGTATCCGCCTGCGGGTCAACGCATCTTTGAGATCGCACCCCCAGCCACTAACTGGGTTTGCAAAAAAAAACCGCCCTACTAAGGCGGTTTTTTATTGCCTGCAATTTACCCCTCAGCCCTCGCCTTCCTCAACTAACACCACCCGATTCCCAAACGGATCCTTGATGCTCATCTCCCGCGAGCCCCAAGGCGTTTCCTCAACCTCTGGCTTGGCGTACCGGTAATCCTTGCCAATCAATTGCTGCTGGTAGGCGTCCACACCCGGAGCCTGAATCCGCACCGCTGCGCCTGGAGATGCGTCACCATGATGCTCGGTCAGATGCAACACACACTCGCCCAGCGAAACCTGCAAATACAGCGGAAAATTCGCCTCGAAACGATGCTGCCAATCCACCTTGAACCCCAAAAAGTCGACGTAGAATTCCAGCGCCTTGACCTCGTCGAAAATCCGCAGGATGGGGATGACTTTTCCTAAGTGCATGGCAACCGCTCCGTTTAAATGAGCGCCCACTATAGAGGCGAAAAACCCCGACGCAAATCCCCGCTGCGCGCCAGGAACCGACCCGACCGCTGACCGTTCGCCTGCCCATCGCTGTAGCTCAGCACGCCGTTGACCCACACCCCATCAATGCCTTCCGCCGCGCGCTGCGGTTCCTTGAAGTCCGCCACATCGCGTACGCGCAACGGGTCGAACAGCACCAGGTCGGCCCAATGCCCTTCACGAATTTCACCGCGCTCAGCCAAACCAAACCGCGCCGCCGACAACCCTGTCATCTTGTGCACGGCGGTGTGCAGTGGGAACAACCCCACATCCCGGCTGAAATGCCCCAGCACCCGTGGAAACGCCCCCCACAAACGCGGATGTGGGAACGGATCTTCCGGCAGCCCATCCGAGCCGACCATCGACAACGGATGCGCCAGGATCCGTCGCACATCCGCCTCATCCATCCCGTAATACACCGCGCCTGCCGGTTGTAGCCGACGGGCTGCGTCCATCAACGAAACATCCCACTCAGCGGCAATATCCTGCAAATCACGCCCGCCCACTTCCGGGTGTGGCGTCGACCAGGTGATGGTGATCCGAAACGCGTCGGTCACCTGCTTGAGGTCCAGGGTCGAAGAACTCGCCGCATAGGGATAGCAGTCACAGCCCACCGGATGGGTTTTCGCCGCCAGTTCCAGCGATGCCAACAGCTGCGGACTACGCCCCCAGTTACCGGCGCCGGCACATTTGAGGTGGGAAATGATCACCGGCGCCTTGGCATGCCGGCCGATCAGGAACGCCTCGTCCATCGCCTCCAGCACCGGTTCGAACTCACTGCGCAAATGGGTGGTGTACACCGCACCGAACGCGGTGAGTTCTTCAGTGAGTTGTAGCACCTCGTCGGTCGAGGCATTGAACGCACTGGCGTAGGCCAGGCCTGTGGATAAGCCGAGGGCACCGGCTGCGAGGCTCTCTTGCAGTTGCACGCGCATGGCGGCGATTTCATCCGATGAAGCGGTGCGATGCAGGTCGTCCATATGGTTGCTGCGCAGCGCCGTATGGCCGATCAACGCGGCGACGTTGACCGCTGGATGAGCCTCTTCGACCGCCGCTCGATAGTCGCTGAAACGCGGATAAACAAACGCCGAAGCACTGCCCAACAGGTTCATCGGGTCCGGCGGATCACTGCGCAACGTCACCGGCGACGCACTGATACCACAGTTGCCGACAATCACCGTGGTCACACCCTGGCTGAGCTTGGGCAGCATCTGCGGCTGGCGAATCACCACGGTGTCATCGTGGGTGTGCACGTCGATAAACCCCGGCGCCAACACGCGTCCGTTCGCCTCGATTTCATGCTCGGCCGTCGCGGCCGACAGATCACCAATCGTCTCGATGCGCCCGTCGCGCAGCCCCACATCGGCCACATAGCCGGGGGTGTTGCTGCCATCAATGATCAGCGCCTGGCGGATCAGCGTGTCGTACTTCATATCAGTCTCCAAGCGGCAGGCTGTCGGGGCCGCCGCGATAATCGTCCAGGGCCAGCTTGATCCGGCGCAGGCGTTCCTGGTTGTCGTCCGGCAGGGCCAAGGCCAGCTCGGTGGCGAGCAGGTCGATGGCCAGCAGCATTCCGTAGCGCGCCGCGGTGGGCTTGTAGATAAAACTGGTTTCGGCCGGTTGCAGTGGTAGCAGCACATCGGCCAACTGCGCCAAGGGCGAATCCGCCAGGGTGATGGCGACGATGCGCGCGTCGTAGTTGCGTGCCAGGGTCACTACGTCGAGCAGCTCAGGGGTGAGGCCGGTCAGGGAGCACACAATCAGCGCATGCTCGGGCCCCAGCGTCGCCGCCGTGACGCGCATCATCACCGGGTCGTGGCAAGCGGCAATCGGATAACCCAGGCGCACCAGACGCACCTGCAACTCATCGCTGCACAGGCTCGAAGGGCCGCCCATGCCGAACGCATGGATCATCCGCGCCTTGCCCAGCAGGCTCACTGCATCGACGAAACTCGCCTGGTTGAACCCCGACAAGTGCTGGCGCAAGGTCGCCTCGATATCCCCCAGGATCTGCCGATGAAACGCCGACTGCTCCGGCAACCCCGCAGGGTCGAGGAAGCGGCTGCCGACGCCACTGGCCTGGGCCAATTGCAGGCGCAAATCCCGCAGATCCCGACACCCTACGCTGCGTGCAAAGCGTGACAAGGTGGCCGTACTGACCTCGGCCCGTTGGGACAATTCTTCAAGGCTGGCTGACGCGGCGAAGCCCACGTCATCGAGCATCAGCTTGGCGATACGCCCTTCGCCGGCGCTGAAGGAGTCCTGGCGGGCGCGGATCTGGTAGAGGATGTCCATGGGGGCTCCGGGTTACAAGATGCAGGACAGACCATACGTAAGACCGAAGGCGACCACCGATATCAGAGTCTCCAGTACGGTCCAGGTCTTGAAGGTCTGGATCACCGTCATATTGAAGTATTCCTTGATCAGCCAGAAGCCGCCGTCGTTCACGTGGGAAAAGATCACCGAACCCGCGCCGGTGGCCAACACCAGCAATTCAGGGTGTGGATAACCCAGGCCCATGGCAACCGGCGCTACCACGCCGGACGCGGTGGTCATGGCGACGGTGGCTGAGCCCGTGGCAATACGCATCAGCGCCGCAAACAACCAGCCCATCACCAGCGGCGACAGATGGAAAGCATGGGCCAGGCCGAGAATTTCGTTGGTCACCCCCGCATCCACCAGAATGCGATTCAAACCGCCGCCCGCGCCCACCAACAAAGTGATGCTCGCGGTCGGCGCCAGGCACTCATTGGTGAACTTGAGGATCGATTCGCGGTTGAAGCCCTGCGCAATACCCAAGGTCCAGAAGCTCACCAAGGTCGCCACCAGCAGCGCGATCACCGAGTTACCGATAAACAGCAGGAACTGATTGAAACCGGTGCCCGGCGTGGAAATCACGTTGGCCCAACCGCCGATCATCATCAGCACCACCGGCAACAGGATGGTGCCCATGGTCAGCGCAAAACTCGGCAAGCGGGTACGCGGTTCGCGGTCGATGAACTGGCGTTCCAGTGGGTTTTCCGCCGGCAGATGAATACGCGGCACGATGAATTTGGCGTAGACGGGACCTGCGATGATTGCCGTCGGGATACCAATCAGGATGGCGTAGAGCACGGTCTGCCCCACCGACGCGTTGTACGCCAGCACTGCCATCATCGCCGCCGGGTGCGGCGGCACCAGCGCATGCACCACCGACAAGCCGGCGACCATCGGCAAACCGACCATCAGGATCGACACGCCCACCCGCCGCGCCACGGTAAAGGCAATCGGCACCAGCAGCACAAAACCGACCTCGAAAAACAGCGGCAACCCCACCAGGAAGGCGATGCACACCATCGCCCAGTGCGCGTTGCGCTCGCCAAAGCGGTTGATCAACGTGCGTGCCACCTGCTCGGCGCCGCCGGACTCGGCCATCATCTTGCCGAGCATGGTGCCCAGCGCCACCACCAGGGCGATATGCCCCAAGGTCTTGCCGACGCCCGCTTCATACGAGCCCATGATGGTGTCTGCCGGCATCCCGGCCATCAGCGCCAGGCCAATGGACACCAGGGTGATGACGATAAACGGGTTGAGCCGGTAACGTGCAATCAGCACGATCAAAGCAATGATGGCGATGGCAGCGTATGCCAATAGCCCGAA
Source organism: Pseudomonas reactans (assembly GCF_013387025.1). Classification (NCBI taxonomy): domain Bacteria; kingdom Pseudomonadati; phylum Pseudomonadota; class Gammaproteobacteria; order Pseudomonadales; family Pseudomonadaceae; genus Pseudomonas; species Pseudomonas reactans. The sequence goes on from NZ_JACAQP010000019.1 coordinate 89,157, forward strand.
GCCCGGTGATGCGGCCATGCGGTACTCCTCGGAAAGGGTCACGTCGAATTGGTTGTGAAACTCATAAATCATTACCGAAGATTATTTTCAATTTTTATGAAAGTAATTTTCGCTCACAGGCAAGCGCTGTCGCGTTGGGATATGCCCGACAGGTGTGCATGAAAATTCAAGGGGTGTTCTTACATGAAGATCAGAGGATGCCGGAAACTCAAACGCCGCCATCGAGTCATAGAATGCGCCTCCCCTCATGCCCAGGAAAATCGACCATGATTCGCACCTCCCTCGCCGTCAGCGCTTTGTTTCTCGCCCTGTGCGGCACTGCGTCGGCCGCCGATAACGCGGCGTTGAAAAAATGCATGGACAGCGCCAACACGACCGCGGACATGGTCAATTGCAACGCCAAGGAAGCCAAGGTGCAGGACACGCGACTGAACAAGGCCTACAAGACCGCCCTCGCCGCCCAGGAAGGTGCACGCAAGCAGCAACTGCAAGACGTGCAGCGCCTGTGGATAAAATACCGTGATGCCAATTGCGGCTTCGCCGGCTCCGCGACCGGCGGCACCATCGACCAGGTCAACGGCTCCGCCTGCCTGCTGGACATGACCCAGACCCGCGCCCAGGAGTTGGAAGACCTCGTCGGGCCGTAAGGAATGGCCCCCTCCCCCTGTAGGAGCGAGCTTGCTCGCGAAAATCGTCAACGATAACGCGGGTGACCTGAGTGCATGCGGCGCACTCAAGTCTTTCGCGAGCAAGCTCGCTCCTACAAGTGAGTGTTCAGTCGTGGTGAACCTTGGCGCGCTTGAGCAGTTTCTTGCAGCGCTCCGACAAATGCAGCACCCGCAAGTGCTTGCCGGCCTTGGTGTAACGCTCACGCAGGGTCATCAGCGCCGCAATCGCTGAATAGTCGACAAAGCTCAGGTGACGGCAATCCAGCGTCACCTGGGCGGGGTCGTTGGCCGGGTCGAACTGGTTGAGGAACGGCGTGGTCGAGGCAAAGAACAAGGTGCCATGCAGGCGATAGAGCTTGCTGCCATCGGCCTCCAGGTGTTCATCGGCATACAGCTCGCGCGCCTGTTGCCAGGCGAAGTTCAGCGCCGCAATCACTATCCCGCACAACACGGCCGTGGCCAGGTCGGTGAACACGGTGATCACCGTCACCGCGATAATCACCAGCACGTCATTGAGCGGCACCTTGTTGATCACCCGCAGGGAGGCCCAGGCGAAGGTCTGCTGGGACACCACGAACATCACACCCACCAGCGCCGCCAGCGGAATTCGCTCGATAAACGGCGACAGGAACAGGATGAACAGCAGGATCATCACCCCGGCAAACACACCGGAAAAACGCCCGCGCCCGCCGGAGCTGAGGTTGATCACGGTTTGCCCGATCATCGCGCAGCCGCCCATGCCGCCAAACAGGCCCGAAACCATATTCGCCGCGCCCAGGGCCACGCTTTCGCGGTCCGGGTAGCCACGGGTCTCGGTGATTTCGTCGGTGAGATTCAGGGTGAGCAGGGTTTCCAGCAGGCCGACCATGGCCATCAGGAACGCATAGGGCGCGATGATGCCGAGGGTGTCCAGGGTCCAGGGGATCTGCGGCAGGGCAAAGCTGGGTAGGCCACCAGCAATGTGGGCCATGTCGCCCAGGGTGCGGGTCGGCAGGCCGAGCAGGTACACCGCCAGGCCCACGCCGAGGATCGCCACCAATGCAGGCGGCACCGCGCGGGTGATGCGCGGCAGCAGGTAGACGATGGCCATGGTCACCAGCACCAGGCCGATCATCACGTACAGCGGCGTGCCGCTGAGCCAGTGTTCACCGCTCTTGAAATGCTCCAACTGCGCCAGGGCAATGATGATCGCCAGGCCATTCACGAACCCCAGCATCACCGGATGCGGCACCATGCGCACCAGCTTGCCCAGGCGCAGCAGGCCGAAGGCGACCATGATCAACCCGCCCAGCAACACCGTCGCCAGCAGGTATTCCACGCCGTGTTGCACCACCAACGCCACAATCACCACCGCCATCGAGCCCGCCGCACCGGACACCATGCCGGGGCGCCCACCAAACAACGCGGTCAATGTGCAGATGATAAAGGCGCCATAGAGCCCCATCAGCGGGTTGAGATGGGCCACCAAGGCAAAGGCGATGCATTCGGGCAGCAACGCAAAAGACGTGGTGAGGCCGGCCAGGGCATCGGCGCGCAGACGGGTGAGGTTCATGAAGTACCAGGGTAATGCGGGGGATAAGGCAGGGAATGGTACGGAATTGAGCGGGGCAGAACCAGATTTTTAAGGCGAGCTACACCCTGTGGTTATGTCTGTGGCTGTGTCTGTGGCGAGCGGGCTTGCCCCGCGTTGGGCTGCGTAGCAGCCCCAAAGCCATTCACCGCCTATCTACCGGTATATACGCGTTGGCTGGACAGGGGCCGCTTCGCAGCCCAACGCGGGGTAAGCCCGCTCGCCACAACAAGCCCGCTCGCCACAGGGAGACTTACACCATCTCGTGGCGAATCCACTCCACCACCGACGTACGCTTCGGCACCCAGCCCAGCAACTCACGGGCATGCTTGCCCCGCACCCGGCTGTTGGAACCCAGGCCATAGTTAGCCATTTCATAGCCCCACTCGGCTTCTGCGTCGGCCAATGGCCAATCTTGCGGTTTGCCCAGGTTCAGCGCTTCGGCAATGGCGGTGGTCATGTCGATAAACGCCGCTTCGCTGCTTTCCACAAAGTAGAAGGTGCCCGGTACGTTCTTGGTCAGTGCCAGCAGGTACAGCGCCACCACGTCTTCGATGTGCACGTTGGACCAGATGTTCTGCCCACTGCCCACATGGCGCACCACCCCACTCTTGCGCGCCTGCTTGAGCAGACGCGGCAATTGCACGCTGTCGCGCTTCACGCCCAGGCTGTGACCGTAGATCAGCGTGTTGCAGATCACCGCCGAGTTCACGCCTTCGTTGGCAGCCGCCAGGATCAAGTTGTCGATGGCCACGCGAGCGGCCTTGTCGACGGTCGGCTCCGGCAAGTTGTCTTCGAAGTAGATGACATCGCTGGACTTGCCGCCCGACGCATCCCCCACGATGCTTGAACCGCTGGTGTGCAGAAATGGCTTGTTCGAACCCTTGAGCGCGGCCAGCAAGGTTTCAACGGCGGCGCGATGATCGCTGCTTGCGGCATTGATCACGGCATCAGCCTTTTGCGCTTGCTCGGTCAATACAGTTGCGTCATCCAGGGTGCCGATCACTGGGGTGATACCCAATGCGGTCATCTCGGCCGCCTGCTCGGCGCTGCGCACCAGGCCGGTCACGCTATGGCCTGCCTTGACCAGGCCGGTTGCGATGGAACCCCCGATAAAACCTGCTGCGCCGGTAACGAATACGTTCATGGAGAGTGCTCCTGAGTGGGTAAGTGATGGGACCAGTATCAAGGGCAGATCCCTGACGAATAAGCCCCTATTGCCCAATTCACTCTTGCGCGAAGATCACGAATCAGCAGGCATACCGCGTCAGCTTGGCTTGCATGAAGTCGAGGAAACACTGGATGCGCAAGGCCAGCTGTGAGTTACGGTAAAACACCGCATGGATCGGCTGGCGATAACCGCTGTTGAACGCCTCCAGCACCGGCACCAGGCGCCCGGCCTCGATGTCGTCGATGGTCATGAAGTTCGACAGGCAGCAAATGCCCTGTCCTTCCAGCGCCAAATGGCGCACGGTCTCGCCACTGGACGCGGCCACGCCCGGCTGGATCAGCCAACGGTCGCCCTCCACATGGCGCAGCGGCCAGTGGTTGAGGGTTTCGGTCTGGGTGAACCCCAGCAAGGTGTGGTTCGCCAAGTCGGCAACTGTAGTCGGTGTGCCGTACTGCTTGAGGTAGTCGGGGCTGGCGAGGATATGCAGCGGCGTACACCCGAGCGCGCGCGCATGCAGGGTGGAGTCGGCCAACGCACCGATGCGGATGGCGATGTCGGTACTCTGCTCCAACAGGTCGATGATCAGGTCATCGCTGTTCAGCTCCAGCTGGATATCCGGGTAAAGGCTGCGAAACTCCGCGATGTACGGCACGATCCCATGCAGCATAAAGGGAACCGCCGCATTGATGCGCAGACGCCCCGCCGGTTTCTTCTGGCGTGAGGACAGGCGTTCTTCCAGCTCATCCATCTGCGCCAGGATCACCTTGGCCTGTTCGAAGAAGTACTTGCCCTCCTCGGTCAGGTCCATGCGTCGCGTGGTGCGATTAATCAGCGTGGTATCAAGCTTGGCTTCCAGCCGCGACAAGGTGCGGCTGACCGCCGAGGGCGTTTGCCCGACCTGTTCTGCGGCAGCGGAAATCGAACCGCATTCAATCACGCTGACGAAGATCTGTAGCTCATCGGATCGGGCTTTCACAGGCGCTCCTCGTTATCGGTTCACCGCAGCTTACACCGAGAAATTGAAGATCTGCGCCAGATGCTGCTCGTAGCGCGCCACGTCAGCCTCGATCGCCGGGCGCTTCATCACGTCCACGCACAAGAAGGTCGGCAGGCCGGTCATGCCAAGGAACTCGTTGGCCTTGTGGAACGGAAAGTACACCGCGTCCACCCCCTTGGCTTCGAAGAAGTCGGTCGGATCGTCGAAGGCTTGCTGCGGCGCGTTCCAGGTCAGCGAGAGCATGTATTGCTTGCCCTGGATCAGGCCGCCGCTGCCATATTTCTGCGAGGCATCGGAGCGCGTGCGGCCGTCGCTGGCGTAGAGGCTGCCGTGGCCTTCGGTGAAGACTTCGTCGATGTATTTCTTGACGATCCACGGCGCGCCCATCCACCAGCCGGGCATCTGGTAGATGATCACGTCGGCCCAGAGGAATTTGGCGACCTCTTCGGCCACGTCGTAGCCTTCGTCGATGTGGGTGACTTTCACGTCGATGCCAGCACGGTCCAGCACGGCCACGGCGGCATCATGCAGGGTGGTGTTGTAGCGGCCATCGGAGTGAGCGAATTTTTTGCCGCCGTTGAGCAAGAGGATTTTTTTCATGGGAGGGCATCCAGAAGGGTTAAAAATGTCTGCCGGCAGGCTATCGACATTGGCCCCTCGGAATAAGCGGCGGCACGGCAAAATACATTTGACCGCAAAGCACGAATACACCATCCATTGTTAACCGCTGATCAGCAGATGTGCTCCCAGCAAAGCCATGCCAACGAAGAACACGCGCTTGAACAACACGGCACTGATGCGCTGCCGCACCGCCTGGCCCAGCCACATGCCCAGCAGTGCCGGTACCAGCGCCAACAGCGAGGCGTTGACCTCCCCGCCACCGAGCGTGCCGCGCCAGGCCAGCCCGGCGGCCAACGCCAGGGTGGAAACCGTGAACGACAGCCCCAGCGCCTGTACCAACTGATCACGGTTCAAGCCCAAGGCTTGCAGATAGGGTACGGCGGGAATCACGAACACGCCGGTCGCCGAGGTGATGATCCCGGTGATCACGCCGCACACAGGGCCCAGCCAACGCTCGGTCTCAGGTTTTACCTTGAACGTCGGCAGGAACAATCCGCTCAGCGCATACACCAGCAACGCACCGCCCAACGCATGGCCCACCCAACTTCCCCCGCTCATGCCCAGCCACAGCGTGCCAAACCCGGTGCCGAGGAAGATCAGCAGCAACATCGGCCACAGGCGTTTAAGCAACGCACTCAGATGCCCACCGAACGCCAATTGCCACAGGTTGGTGATCGTCGAAGGGATGATCAGCAAAGCCGCAGCCTGCGCCGGTAACATAGCCAGGCCGAGCAAGCCCATGGAGACCGTCGGTAAGCCCAGGCCGATCACGCCCTTGACGGTGCCGGCCAGCACGAAGGTGCCGATCACCAGCAGCGTCAGGGCGGGGCCAATTTCTTGGTAGAACGCGAGGAAGGTATTCATGGGGGGATTTTGCGGTTTTTCGGTGACGCCGAAAATTCGCCATATACTGAGGCAGCCTCTTCTTTTGTGAGAGGCTGATGCCGCCTTCGCGAGCAAGCCCGCTCCCACATTTGAAATGCATTCCAAAATGTGGGAGCGGGCTTGCTCGCGAAGGGGCCAGTCCAGTCACCCGAGAACCCCGGCATGCACTTTGATTTGATCGACCTGCGCCTTTATCTGCACATCCTCGACACCGGCAACATCACCGCCGGTGCCGGGCGCAGCCATCTGTCCCTCGCCGCCGCGAGTGCGCGTATCAGGGCCATGGAGGCTTCGCTGGGTATCGATTTCCTGGAGCGTAACCGTCGCGGCGTCACACCAACGCCCGCCGGCAAAGCCCTGGCCCGCCACGCACGCTTGTTGCTGCAACAAGCCGAACATCTGCAGCAAGACCTGGCGGAATACGCCAACGGCATCAAAGGCCAGGTTCGCCTGCTGTGCAACACCACCGCCCTCAGCGAATACCTGCCGGAATTGCTGGCAGACTTTCTGTGCGAGCACCCTAACCTCGATATCGACCTGCAGGAGCTGCCGAGCCTGCGCATCACCCAGGCCTTGCGCCAGGGCACGGCGGATATTGGGATCATTTCCGACGCGGTGGACAGCCACGGCCTGCAAACCCTGCCCTTCCGCGACGACCCGCTGGTGCTGATCGCGCCGCTGGATCATCCGTTCACCGCTGGGAGTTTTGTCGATAGTCTGCAACACGACTTTGTCGGCCTCGCCACTCACAGCGCGTTGATGGTTTACCTCGAAGAACAGGCACTGCATGCCGGCTTTCGTATGCAGACGCGCATCCGTGCCGAAGGGTTTGATGGGGTTATTCGCATGGTCGCCCGAGGCGCTGGCCTGGGCATCTTGCCCCAGGCTGCGCTGGAACGTTGGCCGCTGGAACGCCGCTTCAAGGCCCACCCTCTGCAAGAAGCGTGGGCTTGTCGAAAACTGCTGTTATGCGCGCGCTCGTTCGAACAGCTGCCCGGTTATGCCAAGGCCTTGTTCGATGCCTTGGCCCTGCCCTTGCGGAAGAACCCGTAATACACCGCCGACAGGATCAGCAAGAACGGCACGCCAAACACCAGGGTCATCTTGAACGCGTCGGTGAAATACGTAGTGATCATCACCGCGCCCATCAGCACCAGCCCCAGCAACGTGCTGTAGGGAAACAGCCGCAGTTGGAACGACAATTTCGGCCCACCATGACGCTTGCGGTAGCGACGGAAAAACAGGTGCGTGAGGAAGATCATGAACCAGGTGAAGATCGCGCCAAACATCGAGATCGCCATCATCAGCGTGAACGAGCTTTCCGGGTACACCACGTTGAGCAACGTCGCCAGCGCAATGCCCGAACTGGACAGCAGCAACGCATTCAGCGGAATGCCACTCTTGCTCAACGCGCCCATGGATTTGGGGGCAAAGCCGGCGCGGGACAGGCTGAACATCATGCGGGTGGTGATGTAGAGCTGGCTATTCATCGCCGAGAGCGCGGCGATCAGGATCACGAAGTTCATCACGCCGGTCGCACCGGGAATGCCGATGGTCTGCATCACCGTGACGAACGGGCTCTGGGTTTGCCCGGCCTGGTTCCACGGCACGATGGCCAGCATCAGCGCCAGGGTCAGCAGGTAAAACACCACCAGGCGCACGATGGTCGCGCGGAAGGCTTTCTTCACCGCCTGTTCCGGATCGGCGGCTTCACCGGCGGCCACCGCGATCATCTCCACACTCAAATAGCTGAAGATCGACACGATCACCGCCATCCACATGCCGCTCAGGCCATGGGGAAAAAAACCGTCGTGGGCGGTGTAGTTCTGCACGCCGTACTCCGGGTTGCCGGAGCCGAACACCACGTACACGGCAAGGATGATGAAGCCGACAATCGCACTGATCTTGATCGTCGAAAACCAGTATTCGAAGTTGCCAAACGTCTTCACGCTGATCGCATTGAGCAGGATCAATACGCTTGAAAATGACACGATCCACACCCATTCCGGCACGTTGGCGAACCAGTACTTCATGTACATCGCCACCGCCGTGACCTCGGCGCCCACCGCCAACACAATCGCCGCCCAGTAGGCGTAGCGCACCAGGAACCCGGCGAGCGGGCTGATGTAGAACTCGGCGTAGGCACCGAAGGAGCCCGAGGTGGAATGGGCCACCGTCATCTCCGCCAGGCACCCCATCAACAGCAAGGTGATCAATGCGCCAATGGCATAGCTCACCAAGACGCTGGGCCCGGCATAACCGATGGCGTAGGCGCTGCCCATGAACAGCCCGGTGCCAATGGCGCCGCCGATGGCGATCATGCTCATCTGGCCGGAAGTGAGCTGGCGCCGCAGGCCCAGTTCGCGGTGGGTGATCTCTGCAAAGCCGTTGTCTGGCGTGGTCACGTGGTGTGCCCCTTTATTATTGTGATTGCACAGGTGGTCGGTAGGTGTGTCAGGTGACGCTGTTGCGGACTTTGAATTGCGGCTGGTCCCAGGTGTGGTGGTCGAGGATGTCGCCAAGGATTTCCACAGCGTCAAACACCTCGGTAAAGCTCGTGTACAACGGCGTAAAACCAAACCGCATGATGCGCGGCTCACGGTAGTCACCGATCACCCCACGGGCGATCAAGGCCTGGATCACCGCGTAGCCTTCAGGGTGTTCGAAGCTCACATGGCTGCCGCGCTTGGCGTGCTCGCGTGGGGTGATCAACTTCAAGTCATGGGCGGCGCAACGGGCTTCGACCAACGCGATAAACAGGTCGGTCAACGCCAGGGACTTGCTGCGCAAACTTGCCATATCGGTCTGGGCAAAAATCTCCAGGCCACATTCAACCATCGCCAGCGAGGTGATCGGCTGCGTGCCACACAGGTAGCGAGCGATGCCGGCACTCGGTGCATAAGTCGATTCCATGGCGAACTGCCGGGTATGCCCGAACCAGCCTGACAACGGCTGACGCACCACATCCACCAACGCCGGGTTGACCCACACAAACGCCTGGGAACCCGGGCCGCCGTTGAGGTACTTGTAGGTGCAGCCAATCGCATAATCGGCGCCCGCCTGATGCAGGTCGATGGGCACCGCGCCCGCCGAATGCGCCAGGTCCCAGAGGCTCAACGCGCCACACTCATGGCTCAAGGCGGTCAGCGCCTGCATGTCGTACATATAGCCGGTCTTGTAATTGACGTGGGTGAGCATCACCACTGCTACATCCTGATCGATCGCCTGGGGCAGTTCGTCCGGGCTGTTCACCAGGCGCAGGGAATAACCCTGTTGCAGCAGTTCAGCCAAGCCTTCTGCAATGTACAAGTCGGTGGGGAAGTTGCTCGCCTCGCTGACGATCACCTTGCGATGCGGCTGGCGTTGACGCTGCACGGTCAACGCGGCACTCAGCACCTTGAACAGGTTGATCGAGGTGGTATCGGTGATCACCACTTCGTTGTCACGCGCGCCAATCAAGGGTGCCAGGCGATTGCCCAGGCGCTGGGACAAATCCGCCCAGCCGGCGCTGTTCCAACTGCGGATCAGCCCGTTGCCCCACTCTTCGGCAATCACCGCCTGCGCCCGCGCCAACGCCGCCACCGGGCGGGCGCCGAGGGAGTTGCCGTCAAGGTAGATCACGTCCTCCGGCAAGGCGAACTGGCTACGCAACGGTGCCAACGGGTCCTGGGCATCGAGGGCTTGGCAATGGCTTCGAGTGGTCATGGGCGATCCTGGTTTTTATAAGTAAGAATGGACCAAATAATGAACGAAGTTTTAGAGAATTTTCGTGCAAAGTGGTAGGTAACAGGCTAATTAAGCTGTAGGAAATTCGAATTTAACCCCCAAACACGCGGATTTATTCTAACCATGATTCTCGACGCCACCGACCTGCGCCTCCTGCATTTCCTGCAACAGGATGGCCGCATCAGCAACCAGGAACTGGCGGAAAAAGTCGCGCTGTCGCCGTCCGCCTGCCTGCGCCGTTTGCGCTTGCTGGAGAGCGAGGGAATCATCAGCGGCTACCGCGCAGTGCTGAATGCGGAGCAATTGGGGATCGAGCTGGAAGCCATCGTCCACCTGTCCTTGCGCCAGGATGTGGAGGATTGGCACGAGACGTTCATCAAGAAGGTGCAGGGCTGGCCGGAAGTGGCCAGCGCCTATGTGATCACCGGCGCCAGCAACTATGTGCTGCGGGTGCAGGCACGCAACCTCAAGCACTTTTCGGACTTTATCGTGAACCACCTGAACCGCACGGCGGGGGTGATGGATATACGCTCGGAGATTGTGTTGCAGAAGATCAAGGATCGGGATGAGGTGTTGGACCTGGTTATCCGTAAGTAGGCTGAGAATGCCTTCTGTAGGAGCGAGCTTGCTCGCGAAAAAGGTACATCCGCCGCAGCGGTGTGCCTGGAATACCTTCGCGAGCAAGCTCGCTCCTACAGGGGGCGTGGCGTTTAGTCTTCGAGGGCGCGCACGCGCTGCATGCGCTTTTGCTCTACCGGCGCATCAGCGACCTGCAATTCAAAGTCAAAATCAATCTGCGCAAACCGCCCTTCCACGCCAAACTCGCGGGCCAACTGCGGATCTTCACTGAAGCGAATCTCGGCGATCAACTCATCGCGCGTCGCATAGGCAAAATCATCATGCAGGTACGGGTCGTCCGACAGGTTGATCTGCGTGGTCAGGTGCCGATGCCCAGGCGCCGAAATGAAGAAGTGAATATGCGCCGGCCGCTGCCCGTGACGCCCCAGTTGATCGAGCAGTTGCTGGGTCGGCCCGGTCGGCGGGCAGCCGTAGCCCGACGGCACGATACTGCGAAACCGGTAGTTGCCCTGGGCATCGGTCTCGATGCGGCGACGCAGGTTGAACTCGGATTGCGTCGGGTCGAACCACGAATACGTACCGCCGGTATTGGCCTGCCACACGTCCACAATCGCCCCCGCCAGCGGCTTGCCCTCGGTGTCACGCACTTGCCCGCGCATGAACAGCGGCACCGCGTCGTCCTTGCCATCATCCAGTCGCGCCTCATACTTCGACAGCGGCGCACCGGCCACATACAACGGGCCTTCGATGGTGCGCGGCGTACCACCGGATTTGCCGGCCTCCTCGTCGGCCGCGTCCATCAACAGGTCGAGGTAATGCTCCAGGCCCAGCCCGGCGGCGAGCAAGCCGGCTTCCTGGTGCTTGCCCAAGTCGTTCAGATAGTTGACCGCCTTCCAGAATTCTTCCGGGGTCACTTCCAGGTCTTCGATGATGTTCACGGTGTCGCGCAGGATTCGGTAGATCAACGCCTTGGTACGCGGGTTACCGCCGTCATTGAGGTTGCCGCTGGCTTCTTCGAGAAACTGTTGGGCATGGGCAGTCTGGGACAGTCGGATGGACATGGTGCATTCCTCATCTTGTAGTTATTAGGGTGAAAACCGGCTTAGCGGTCATCCTCATGGATCGACGACGGGTGACGGCACAGGGCATTCACTTCGATGGCCATGTAGGGGAAAAGCGGCAGTTGCATCAGCAGGTCGTGCAGGTCCTGCACGCTGTCGACATCGAACACGCTGTAGTTGGCGTAATGCCCGGCGATGCGCCACAGGTGGCGCCATTTGCCTTGCTGTTGCAGGCGCTGCGCCAAGGCTTTTTCTTCGGCCTTGAGCGCAGCGGCGCGCTCGGGATTCATATCGAGGGGCAGGTTCACGGTCATTTTTACGTGGAACAACATGGCAGGTGCCTCTTAGTGTTTGTCACGACGGAAGAACGCCAGGCGCTCTTCATCGATGGCCAGGCCCAGGCCCGGTGCGGTGGAGACATGCAGCTGGAAATCGCGGTACACCGGCGGTTCGGTGAGGATGTCCTCAGTGAGCAACAACGGGCCGAACAGTTCGGTGTCCCACGCCAATTTGTTCAGCGTGAGAAAGGCATGGGCTGACGCCAGGGTGCCGATGCCGCCTTCGAGCATCGTGCCGCCGTACAGGCCGATGCCCGCCGCTTCGGCAATGGCGGCCGTACGCAATACGGCGCGCGGGCCGCCGTTCTTGGCGATCTTCAACGCAAACACCGAGGCCGCACCTTCGCGGGCCAGGTTGAAGGCATCCTCGACACATTCGATGGATTCATCGGCCATGATCGGCGCCGGGCTCGACAGGTTGAGCCGCACCATACCGCCACGGTTGTTACGTGAGATGGGTTGTTCGATCAGGTCGATGCCGTTGTCGCCGAGCACCTTGCAGGCACGCAGTGCCACCGCTTCATCCCAGGCCTGGTTGACGTCGACGCGCACACTGGCGCGGTCGCCCAGGGCTTTTTTGATCGCGATCACATGGGCCAGGTCGTGGCTGACTTCACCGGCGCCGATCTTCAACTTGAAGATGCGGTGGCGGCGCAGGTCGAGCATCTTTTCCGCTTCGGCAATGTCCTTTTCGGTGTTGCCGCTGGCCAGGGTCCAGGCCACCGGCAAGGCATCGCGCACACGGCCGCCGAGCAGTTCGCTGACCGGCAGGTTCAGGCGCTTGCCCAGGGCATCGAGCAAGGCGCTTTCGATCCCGGACTTGGCAAAGGTGTTGCCGCGAATGCTGCGCTCCAGGCGCAACATGGCTGCGTTGATATTGCTCGCGTCTTGGCCGATCAGCAGCGGCGCGAAGTGGCGGTCGATGTTGACCTTGATACTGTCGGGGCTTTCGTTGCCGTAGCTCAGGCCGCCAATGGTGGTGGCCTCGCCAATGCCTTCGATGCCGTCGGCGCAGCGCAGGCGGATGATCACCAAGGTATGGTTTTGCATCGTGTGCATCGCCAGCTTGTGCGGGCGGATGGTGGGGAGGTCGACGATGATCGTTTCGATCGACTCGATGGCGCAAATCGGCATGGCTATACCCGTTGGGTTCTTTATAGATTTGAGCCGATTCTGTGCCGTATCTTTCAAGGGTTCCAATATAGAATGGGTCTCGAACAATACCCTCAAGGTATGAAAGGAGTCATCATGGAACTGCGTCACCTGCGCTATTTCCAGGTGCTGGGGGAGACCCTCAACTTCACCCGCGCTGCCGAACGCCTGCACATCGCCCAGCCGCCGTTGAGCCGGCAGATCCAGCAATTGGAGGATGAACTGGGCGTCATTTTGCTTGAGCGTGGCCGACCGCTGCGGCTGACCGAGGCCGGGAGGTTTTTTTATGAACACGCCAACGTGCTGCTGGAACAACTGAACAAGGTCTGCGACAACACGCGACGCATCGGCCAGGGCGAAAAGACTTGGCTGGGCATCGGCTTTGCGCCCTCGACCCTGTATGGCGTGCTGCCAGAGCTGATCCGCCGGCTGCGCACCCATGAGGCGCTGGAGCTGGAGTTGGGGTTGTCGGAAATGACCACCTTGCAGCAGGTCGAAGCACTCAAGGCCGGGCGCATTGATGTGGGGTTCGGGCGGATTCGCATCGACGACCCAGCCATTGTCCAGCGCGTCTTGGTCGAGGATCGGCTGGTCGCTGTGCTGCCTGCCGGCCACCCGTTGCTCGATGCACCCGCCACCCTCGCCCAACTGGCCGCCGAGCCTTTTGTGCTCTACCCCGGCAACCCACGCCCCAGCTATGCCGACCATGTAATCGCGCTGTTCGACGCCCATGGCTTGAGCCTCAAGGTGGCGCAGTGGACCAACGAATTGCAGACCGCCATCGGCCTGGTCGGCGCCGGGATGGGCGTGACGCTGGTGCCTGCCTCGGTGCAGGTGCTGCACCGCGCGGACATCGGCTACACGCCAGTTGTGGAGGCGACTGCGACCTCGCCGATCATCCTCAGCCGACGGGTGAATGACCAGTCGCCAGGGCTCAGTCATTGCCTGCAACTGGTGGAAGAATTGCTGTAGGAGCGAGCTTGCTCGCGAAAAACGTCAACGATAACGTGGGCCTCCTGGATGAATGTGGTGCTCTCAGGTTTTTCGCGAGCAAGCTCGCTCCTACAGGGGTTAGCGCAGGCGTCGCGCATCATTGCGCTGCAGGGTCTGGCTTGGAGACTCATCGAACAGCTTGCGGTACTCCGCCGAGAACCGCCCCAGATGAGTAAAACCCCAGCCCAGGGCGATCTCGGAGATGGTGCAGGTGGAGCCCTGTTCAAGGATGGCCTGGCGTACCGCAGAAAGCCGATGCTTCTTCAAATAGGCCATCGGCGACAGCGCAAAGTACTTGCGAAAGGCATCAAACAACTTGAACCGCGACACACCGGCGGCGGCTTCCAGGTCTTCCAGATGCACGGCGTCCCGAGCATGGTCGTGGATGTACTGCCGCGCACGGATCAGGTAATGCGGTAGTTTCACACCGAGGACATCGCGCAGCTCTTCGGAGTAATTGTTCGGCTGGGCCAGGATCAGGCCCTTGATCAGCGAGCTTTCCAGGTCACGGGTAAACGCCGGTTGCTCATACAATTCACTGCCGTGTTCCAGCTCGGCGATGAAGTAGCGCGCCATGCGCCACCACGCCGCCGAAGCGCCGTCCACCGCGTCCATCACCGACTCAAAGCGCAGCGGCGCCTCAATCGGCCGTTGCAGCAAACCTTCCAGCGACTCACTCATTGCCGCCCGCGTGATCACCACCTGCAACTTGCGACAGTCGCCGGAAATCGCCAGCACCTGGTGCTCGTTGGGCGAGATGATCACGCCCTGGTCGCGGTTGGAGTTCAGGCGCTCACCGTTCTTGCTCAACTCCTGCTCGCCCACCAACGGCAGGCTCAGGCTGTAGCTGCTGAAGTGCTCGGCGTCTTCGATGTCGATGGTCACGTCGGTGCCGTATTCGATCACACCCAAGGTGGTGGCGCGGGACTTGAACATATTGGCACTGTGGTGGAAACGCAGGCGCTCGGGCGTGGCGGTGGCCAGGCGATGGGGCCCGCAGATGCCGGACATCCAGCTGCGTGCGCCTTCCAGGTCGAAGCGTTGAATCGTTTGGCTGCTCATCAGGGTGCACCCACGGCGGTTAGGCTGTTGCGCGCTCTGGCGGCGCGTCGTTGTTGTTCGACAGCAAGTAATGCGCCACGCCGACGCAATGGCCAGCGGGTGGATAGCAATGGTCGACTAAGTGGATAAGACGCCGACTTTTACGGCCATTGCCCTGCCAGACAGTAGCGCATCCCGTCACCACTGCGCACCGGGTTGGGTATTTGCTGCCCAATTATCCGGCGCAGGTTCCCCCATTAAGCGGATAGCCCGCGCCCTGCCCCGCTGCCTCTAATAAACCACCGATTAGCCCCTATCAAAAAGGTGCCTCCCATGAGTGGTGCAAGAAGCGTCGAGCAGTGGAAAACATTTATCGAAGGTTGCCTGGATTTTCGCCCGGCGGATGAAGTGTTCCGCATCGCCCGTGACATGTTCACCGAGCCGGAGCTGTTCGATCTGGAGATGGAACTGATCTTCGAAAAAAACTGGATCTACGCCTGCCACGAAAGCGAACTGGCGAATAACCACGACTTCGTGACGATGCGCGCCGGGCGCCAGCCAATGATCATCACCCGCGACGGCGAGGGCCAACTCAACGCGCTGATCAACGCCTGCCAGCATCGCGGCACCACTTTGACGCGGGTCGGCAAGGGCAACCAGTCCACTTTCACCTGCCCGTTCCACGCCTGGTGCTACAAGAGCGATGGCCGGCTGGTGAAGGTCAAGGCGCCGGGGGAATACCCGGAGGGTTTCGACAAGGCGACGCGCGGGCTGAAAAAGGCGCGCATCGAGAGCTACAAAGGCTTCGTGTTCATCAGCCTGGATGTGGCAGGCACCGACAGCCTGGAAGACTTCCTGGGCGACGCCAAAGTGTTCTTCGACATGATGGTCGCCCAGTCCGCTACCGGTGAGTTGGAGGTACTGCCGGGCAAATCCGCCTACACCTACGACGGCAACTGGAAGCTGCAAAACGAGAACGGCCTGGACGGTTATCACGTCAGCACCGTGCACTACAACTACGTGGCCACGGTGCAGCATCGCCAGCAAGTGAACACCGAGAACGGCACCGGCGCAGGCAGCACCCTCGATTACAGCAAGCTCGGCGCGGGTGACGCCAACACCGATGACGGCTGGTTTGCCTTCAACAATGGCCACAGTGTGTTGTTCAGCGACATGCCCAACCCCAGCGTACGATCCGGCTACGCCACCATCATGCCGCGCCTGGTGGAAGAACACGGCCAGCCAAAGGCCGAGTGGATGATGCACCGCCTGCGCAACCTGAATATCTACCCGAGCCTGTTTTTCCTCGACCAGATCAGCTCGCAGCTGCGCATCATCCGCCCGGTGGCGTGGAACAAGACCGAGATCATCAGCCAGTGCCTGGGGGTGAAGGGTGAATCCGACGCCGACCGCGAAAACCGTATTCGCCAGTTCGAGGACTTCTTCAACGTCTCCGGCATGGGCACGCCGGACGACCTGGTGGAATTCCGCGAAGCCCAACGTGGTTTCCAGGGCCGCCTGGAACGCTGGAGCGACATCTCCCGCGGCAGCCACCGCTGGGAAACCGGCCCCACGCCGAACAGCGAAGCCATCGGTATCCAACCGACCATGACCGGCACCGAATTCACCCATGAAGGTCTCTACGTGAACCAGCACCGCAACTGGCAGCAGTTCCTGCTCAAGGGTCTCGACAACCAAGCGCTGACACTGCGGGAGGTGAAGTGATGAATGCGCAACTGCAGTACCAGATCGAGCAGTTCTTCTACCGCAAATCCGAGCTGTGCGACGCCCAGGATTGGGACGCCTATGTGCAATTGTTCGACCCGCAGAGTGAGTTCCACCTGCCGCAATGGGACTCGGAACACGTCTACACCCGTGATCCCAAGCGCGAGATGTCGTTGATCTACTACGCCAACCGCTCGGGCCTGGAAGACCGTGTGTTCCGTTTGCGCACCGGCAAAGCCGCGTCGGCGACACCGATGCCGCGCACCCTGCACCTGATCAATAACGTGCGCATTGCCGAGCAGGTGGATGGAACGCTGGAGGTGAAATTGAACTGGCACACGTTGTTCTATCGATTGGCTACGTCGGAGCAGTTCTATGGACAGGCTACCTACAGCCTCAAGCCCCATGACGACAGTTGGTTGATCACCCGCAAGCACGCGCTGCTGCTCAACGACACCATCAACTCGGTGCTGGATTTCTATCACCTTTGACCCAGCACATCACACCCTGTGGCGAGGGAGCTTGCTCCCGCTGGGCTGCGTAGCGGCCCCAAAATCTTGGGAGCGCTGCGCACTCCAGCGGGAGCAAGCTCCCTCGCCACAAGTTATGCGCCAGCAATACATGCGTGGAGTTTCGCGAATGAATCACAAAGTAGCCTTCAGTTTTGCCGACGGCAAGACTCTGTTCTTCCCCGTCGGCGCCCATGAAATCCTCCTGGATGCGGCGCTGCGCAACGGCATCAAGATCCCGCTGGATTGCCGTGAAGGTGTCTGCGGCACCTGCCAGGGCCGTTGCGAGTCCGGCGATTACAGCCAGGACTATGTAGACGAAGAAGCCCTGTCCAGCCTCGACCTGCAACAGCGCAAGATGCTCAGTTGCCAGACGCGGGTGAAGTCTGACGCAACGTTTTACTTCGACTTTGATTCGAGCCTGTGCAACGCGCCGGGGCCGGTTCAGCTCAAGGGCAGCGTGAGCGCGGTGGAACAGGTGTCGGACAGCACGGCGATCCTGTGGGTGCAGCTGGATCAGGCGCTTGATTTTCTGCCGGGCCAATATGCGCGCCTGTCGGTGCCTGGCACGCACAGTTGGCGGTCCTATTCCTTCGCCAACCTGCCGGGCAACCGCCTGCAATTTTTGGTGCGCCTGTTGCCCGACGGGGTGATGAGCAACTACCTGCGCGAGCGCTGCCAGGTGGGCGATGAGCTGTTGATGGAAGCGCCCCTCGGCGCCTTCTACCTGCGCCACGTCACCCAGCCATTGGTACTGGTGGCGGGCGGAACCGGGTTATCGGCCTTGCTGGGCATGCTCGATGAACTGGCCACCAATGGTTGCGACCAACCGGTGCACCTGTATTACGGCGTGCGCGGTGCCGAGGACTTGTGCGAAGCGGCGCGCATCCAGGGTTATGCTGCAAAAATCGCAGGCTTTCGCTACACCGAAGTCCTCAGCGCCCCCTCCGACGATTGGCCCGGCAAGCGCGGCTACCTCACCGAGCATTTCGACCTGGCCGAATTACGGGACAGATCGGCGGATATGTACCTGTGCGGCCCCCCTCCAATGGTCGAATCCATCCAGCAATGGCTGGCGGATCAGGCACTTGATGGCGTTCAGCTGTATTACGAAAAGTTTACGCAGAGTAATATCTGACCCTCAGCAGTTCTGAGGGGCTGATGCGGCGCGCACTCACCCTCAAGAAAAACAAGTAGAAGGGAATGTTAATGGCGGATGACATGGTTAACCCGGTAGGCCTCAAGCGTGGCCTGAAGAACCGGCACATTCAGCTGATCGCCTTGGGAGGGGCGATCGGCACGGGGTTGTTCCTCGGCTCGGCCGGGGTGCTCAAGTCGGCGGGACCGTCGATGATCCTGGGTTACGCGATTGCGGGTTTTATCGCGTTCCTGATCATGCGCCAGCTCGGCGAGATGATCGTCGAAGAGCCGGTGGCCGGTTCCTTCAGCCACTTCGCGCACAAATACTGGGGCGGCTACGCAGGCTTCCTGGCGGGCTGGAACTACTGGGTGCTCTACGTGCTGGTGGGCATGGCCGAACTGACGGCGGTGGGTAAGTACATCCAGTTCTGGTGGCCGGAGATCCCGACCTGGGTCAGTGCACTGGTGTTCTTTGTCGCGGTGAACCTGATCAACACCCTGAACGTGAAGTTCTTTGGTGAGGCCGAGTTCTGGTTTGCGATCATCAAGGTGGTGGCGATTGTCGGCATGATCGTGCTCGGCTGCTACCTGCTGTTCAGCGGCACCGGCGGCCCGCAAGCCACGGTCAGCAACCTGTGGAGCCACGGCGGGTTCTTCCCGAATGGCGGCATGGGGCTGTTGATGTCGATGGCGTTCATCATGTTCTCCTTCGGTGGCCTGGAACTGGTGGGCATCACTGCCGCCGAAGCCAGCGAACCGCGCAAGGTGATTCCCAAAGCGATCAACCAGGTGGTCTACCGAATCCTGATTTTCTACGTCGGCGCCCTGACCGTGCTGCTGTCGCTGTACCCGTGGGACCAGTTGCTGCAAACCCTCGGCGCCTCGGGCGATGCCTACAGTGGTAGCCCGTTCGTGCAGATCTTCTCGCTGATCGGCAACGACACCGCCGCGCACATCCTCAACTTCGTGGTGCTGACCGCGGCGCTGTCGGTGTACAACAGCGGCGTGTACTGCAACAGCCGCATGCTGTTCGGCCTGGCCGAACAAGGTGATGCACCGAAATCGCTGATGAAGCTGAACAAGCAAGGTGTGCCGATCCGCGCCCTGGCGATTTCGGCATTGGTGACGATGCTGTGCGTGGTGGTCAACTACGTGGCACCGCAGAGCGCGCTGGAGCTGCTGTTCGCGCTGGTGGTTGCCTCGCTGATGATCAACTGGGCGCTGATCAGCATCACCCACATCAAGTTCCGCAAAGCCATGGGCGAACAAGGCCTGACGCCGTCGTTCAAGACCTTCTGGTTCCCGTTCAGCAACTACCTGTGCCTGGCGTTCATGGTGATGATCATCAGCGTGATGCTGGCGATTCCGGGCATCAGCGAGTCGGTGTATGCGATGCCGGTGTGGGTGGGGATTATCTACATTGCCTACCGATTGCGGGTGAGAAACGCAAAAGCCGTGACCGCATAAAACCTGTAGGAGTCGGCTTGCCGGCGATAGGCCTCAAGCCCTGCGGTAATTTTGAGGACGCCATCGCCGGCAAGCCGGGCTCCTACAGGAGGCGTGTTTCAGCCAATAAAAAGCCCCGGAATTCCGGGGCTTTTTGTTTAGAGCGTGGAGCGTACCCGCCACAGTTCCGGGAACAGCACCGTGTCGAGCATCTTGCGCAAATACCCCACCCCTTCCGTGCCACCCGTTCCCGGCTGGAAACCAATGATCCGCTCTACCGTCGTCACATGGCGGAAGCGCCACTGACGGAACGAGTCCTCCAGGTCGATAAACTTTTCGGCCAACTGATACAAATCCCAATACCGGCTCGGATCGCGATACACCTCACGCCACGCCGCCTCTACCGATTCATCGTGGACCGTCGCCGCCGTCGGGTCGCGCTCGGCCCGCTTCGGATCAATCGCCAGGCCGGCCTTGATCATCAAGTTGATCGCTTCGTCGTACAGCGACGGCGTGGCAATCGCCACTTTCAACTCGTTCAACAGCTCCGGCCGATGGGCGTGGGGCCGCAACAGCGCCGCGCTTTTATTGCCGAGGATAAATTCGATCTCACGGTACTGGAACGACTGGAACCCCGACGACTGCCCCAGGAACGGGCGAATCGACTTGTACTCCGACGGCGTCATCGTCGCCAGCACCGCCCAGGCATGCACCAGTTGATCGAAGATCCGCGACACCCGCGCCAGCATCTTGAACGCCGGCGGC
Organism: Pseudomonas reactans; assembly: GCF_013387025.1. Lineage (NCBI taxonomy): Bacteria > Pseudomonadati > Pseudomonadota > Gammaproteobacteria > Pseudomonadales > Pseudomonadaceae > Pseudomonas > Pseudomonas reactans. The sequence continues at coordinate 109,544 of NZ_JACAQP010000019.1, forward strand.
AGCTCGCCCAAGCGCACGTGTTCGCGGGCGGCCTTGAGTTCGTGGAGCATCAGTTTCATCCACAGCTCGGAGGTCTGGTGCTGGATGATGAAGAGCATTTCGTTGTGGTCCGGCGACAACGGATGCTGGGCGCTGAGGACTTTGCCCAGGTCCAGGTAATCGCCGTAGCTCATGGACTCGGAGAAATTCAGTTCGGCGTTATGCCATTCTTCCGGGGGTTGGTAATCAGCAGAGAAGGGACATTGGCTCATCGCGTGGGCTCCTTGAGCGGACGGAGAATGGCGCGGACCGGGCTCGCGTCCAGGTTGGCAAACCGCAGCGGCAGTGCGATCAATTCATAGTCGCCCTCGGGTACGTCATCGAGCACGATGCCTTCGAGAATCGCCATGCCATGGCGCGCCACGGCGTTGTGAGAATCCATGGTCTTGGACTGCTGCGGGTCCAGGGATGGCGTATCGATGCCGATCAAGCGCACACCCAGGCTGGCGAGCAGCTCGATGGTTTGCGGAGCGATGGCGGTGAAACTCGAATCCCACTCAGTCAGCGGCGCTTGTGGATAAGTGCGCAGCAACACGCGCTCGGGCAAGTTATCCACACGGCCTTCCAACTGATGCGGCTGCACCAGCGCGCCGCTGTCCAGGCAATGCAGCACCCGGCATGGGCCCATGTACACATCCAGCGACACTTCGCCAATCGGCGCGCCGTCCGCGCTGTAATGCAGCGGCGCGTCCACATGGGCGCCGGTGTGTGGGGACAAGGTGATACGCCCGACATTCACCGGACACTCCGGGCCAAACTGCCACACGCGCTCTTCCTGGAATGGAGTATCTCCCGGCCAGGTCGGGGTCGCCGTACTCAAGGGCGGGCTGATATCCCACCACGTTTTTATTGGGTTCATTTCAAGGCTCTCGGCGGTTACTGGGGTGAATGATACGAGGGCCGGCTGCGAATTTTCTTGCGAATTCTGGCGTGAAGCGGGAAATCTTTCGCACTTACTGCGAAGAAATACAGAATTCGTGACTGGATATTCCAAATGTAGGAGCCGGCTTGCCGGCGATGGCGTTCCGACGGGCGCTATCGCCGGCAAGCCGGCTCCTACAGGGTTTTGTCTTGCGCAGGACCTGCGCTTCTGAGCATCCCGATGTCGAGTTCAGACCACTGACGCAACGCCCAAGGCCTTAGGGTGGATCCTTCCATTCCCTGCCCTGGAGACATCATGTCCAAGCCCATCACCGTACTGCGCGACACCCACCCCCTGCCGGTCCTGGACGCCTGCAAATGGGAAAAGCTCGAAGGCGACCCGCACACCGTCAACCTCAACGCCTACACCAGCGAAGACGGCAGCAAGATCATGGGCACCTGGATCTGCACCCCGGGCAAGTGGTACGTGGACTACGTGAAGTGGGAATACTGCCACTTCCAGGAAGGCTACTGCATCATCACCCCAGAAGGTCTGGAGCCGATTCATTTGCGGGCTGGGGATATCTTTGTGGTGGAGCCGGGGATGAAGGGGACGTGGGAAGTGGTCGAGACGGTGCGTAAGTATTTTGTGTTTGCTTGAAGCATTCACATAGGGAAAAAGCATAAAAAAACCGCCCCAATCGGCGGTTTTTTTTGCTCAAAAATCAGCAGCGAGCACCTGCAAGCACTCCTAATGGCTCCATTTCCTTGCCTTTAGTAGCTGCAACATTGAAGAAACGCCGCTGATTGGCAGAGATGCTGCCACCGAGCTTTTTCGCTTCCGCAGAAAAACCAGCAACCAATAATGGTTTCGCTTTTGGGCTAAAATTTTTCATTGAACCAAGCTCCTTTAGGGGCTAGAGACTTACGTTTATCTTAGGCTGGCTGGACTGAAATCACAAGACGGTTAGCTTCATCAAGCACAAAGCCGAGCTTTTCGTACCATGGAACAACCTTTGGCTCAGGATCCTGAATTTCAATAGAAACACACTTAATAGTCCGAGCATAAGCATCAACCGCACTCAAGGCCAGAGCCGCGATGTAGCCTTTCAAAGGATGCGTTTTATCAGGATTACCTTCTAGCAGGACAATTTTGATGGTGATCTTGCTATCACGTGGGGTCGCATAGCAGAGCCCACATAATTGTTGATCGTACCAAATGGACAGATCAAAGCCTTTGAAATCCTTGACTTTCCACTCAGTTATGTCTTCCCACGGAAAGTGACTGACTTCACCCTCCCACCGATAAAACGCTTCGAGTGCATTCGAATCAATGACATCAAATTTTATAGATAAAGGATCAAGCGCGTTTTCCTCAATACCAGCCAACTGCTCGCGAAATATGGTCAGTGCCGATTTTCTTGCTTGAGACTGATAGACCGCAAATTTAAGATGATTGGACTGTTGACGAGCCATGCAGATGAGATTCTTATAGGAAATGGAGGAAAGTTCTAATTTTCATCAACAAAAAATACAGCGTCCAAAGTATAACGAATCGACCTTTCGCGTCCACAAGCCTAGGTGTTGAATATCATGATCACCCACCATCTCACTTCGAAGGCCCTACCTTTACCCAATGGACAACCATGGTGAGCAACGTCCCATGAACGTTCATAACGACCGACAAAAGATTGTAGTTTTTACGGGGGCTGGCATCAGCGCTGACAGTGGACTGACCACCTTCAATGATAAAAACGGTCTATGGATGGATCATCGCATTGAGGACGTTGCCACGCCTCAGGCATGGCAACGGTATCCTGAAGAAATACTTGATTTTTACAACGACTTGCGTGAAAAGATCTCCTTCGCTGCGCCTAATGCGGCACACCTTGCAATAGCTGAGTTGGAGTCGCGGTATGAGGTGATAGTCATTACCCAAAATATTGATGATCTGCATGAACGGGCAGGGTCAACGAACGTACTGCATTTACATGGGCAAATCACCTTCGCACAAAGTTCCATTAACGAAAATCTGATTTACAAAATTGATAAAAAACCAATTCACATGGGGGATCTATGCGAAAAAGGAAGTCAACTCAGACCCTATGTCGTCTGGTATGGAGAGCACGTTCAAAATTTCAGTGCCGCACTGGAACACATTAAGTCTGCGACTAAAATATTGGTCGTAGGAACGTCCCTAACCACGCAGCCCGCAGCTGGCCTGGTATCAAAAGCAAGGCATCATGCAGAGAAAATTTTGATAGGTTTTTTTACCGAACGCAAACCTTACGGCTATTTGTTTCTACGTGGAAAGGCTTCAAGCATGGTGCCCTACGTTGTCAATTGCTGGCTCAAAGGCCAAAAAGTCCGATAAAACAAAAAACGGGAACCCATCCTAAGCAGGCTCCCGGAAAACGCCCCTATTTGGGCTTGCGATAGCTGTTGATGATCGCCGAGAAATCCTTGCCCCCTTCCCCACGCTGGCTCATCGATTGATACAGCTGCTGGGCCACAGCGCCCAGAATCACAGGTTGCTTGGCCTGACGCGCCGCTTCCGTGGCCAAGCCCAAATCCTTGAGCATCAGGTCAGCACCAAACCCACCGGTGTAACCCCGCGACGACGGTGCGGTTTCGATCACGCCCGGCCATGGGTTGTAGGTGTCGGAACTCCAGCAACGCCCGGTCGAGCTGTTGATGATCCCTGCCAGCACTTGCGTGTCGATGCCCAACGCATCACCCAAGGCCATGGCCTCACTGACGCCGACCATGCTGATCCCCAGCAACAGGTTGTTGCAGATCTTGGCGATTTGCCCCGTGCCCACATCACCGCAGTGCACGATGTTGCGGCCCATCTGCGCCAACACCGGCTGCAGGGTGGCGAACAGTTCCGGAGTGGCGCCGACCATGAAGGTCAGCGTCCCGGCTGCGGCGCCACCGGTGCCGCCGGAGACCGGGGCATCGGCCACGGCCACACCTTGCTTGGCCGCCACAGCCGCTACGTCGCGGATGGTCTGCGGGTCGATGGTGCTGCAATCCACCGCAGGTACGCCTTTTCCGATGCCGGCGAGTACGCCGTCTTCATTCAGCCACACGCTACGCACATGGGCGGCGGCGGGCAGCATGGTGATCACCAGTTCAGCGCCGGTAGCCGCATCACGCGGTGAATCACTGATTGTGCCCCCCAGTTCGGCCAGTTCCTTGAGCACTGTCTGATTCAGGTCGAACAGGTTCAGCGCATGGCCGGCCTTGATCAGGTTGCGGGCCATGGGTGCGCCCATGTTGCCCAAGCCGATAAATGCAATCTTCATGGTCGTCTCCCGGGATCAGCGCAGGTTGATGGTGGTGTTGACGCCATCGTTGACCGTGTCGTCATCAAACCAGCGGCTGGTGACGGTCTTGGTCTGGGTGTAGAACTGCACCACTTGCTTGCCGTACGGGCCGAGGTCGCCGAGCTTGGAGCCACGCGAACCGGTGAAGCTGAAGAACGGGACCGGCACCGGGATCGGGATGTTGATGCCGACCTGGCCTACGTCGATTTCGCTCTGGAACTTGCGCGCCGCCGCGCCGCTCTGGGTGAACAAGCCGGTGCCGTTGCCGAACGGGTTGGCGTTGACCAAGGCGATGGCCTCGTCGAGGGTCGCCACTTCCAGCACCACCAGCACCGGGCCGAAGATTTCCTGGGTGTAGATCTGCATATCGGTGGTCACGCCCGAGAATAGGGTCGGGCCGACAAAGTTGCCTTGCTCGAAGCCCGGCACCTTGATGTCGCGGCCGTCCAGTTCCAGCTTGGCGCCTTCTTTCACGCCGCTTTCAATCAGTTCCAGGATACGTGCCTTGGCGCGCTTGGAGATCACTGGGCCGACGTCGGTGCCCGCTTCGCTGCCCGCGTTGACCTTGAGTTTCTGCGCCAGCGCCTTCAAGTCCGGCAACCACTGCTTGGACGCGCCCACCAGCACCACCACCGAAGTGGCCATGCAACGCTGGCCCGCCGCACCGAAACCGGCGCCGACCAGGGCATTGAGGGTGTGCTCGCGGTTGGCATCCGGCAGCACCACCGCGTGGTTCTTGGCGCCCATCATCGACTGCACACGCTTGCCGTGTTTGCCGGCCAAGTCGTAGACGTGAGTACCCACTGCGGTCGAACCGACGAAGGACACGGCTTTGATATCTTTGTGGGTGCACAGCGCATCCACCACATCCTTGCCGCCGTGCACCACGTTGAGCACGCCAGCCGGCACGCCAGCTTCCAGCGCCAGCTCCACCAGCAGCATCGTCGACAACGGGTCCTGCTCGGACGGTTTGAGCACGAAGGTGTTACCGCAAGCAATCGCCATCGGGAACATCCACAGCGGAATCATCGCCGGGAAATTGAAAGGGGTGATGCCGGCGCACACGCCGATCGGCTGGCGCAGGGTGTAGGTGTCGACGCCACCGGCAACGTTTTCAGCGAACTCGCCCATTTGCAGGGTACCGATGGAGCAGGCGTGCTCCACCACTTCCAGGCCACGGAAAATGTCGCCCTCGGCATCGGCAATGGTCTTGCCCTGCTCGTTGCTGAGCACCACGGCAATGCGCTTGGAATGTTCGCGGATCAAGGCTTGCAGCTTGAGCATGATGCGCATGCGTGCGCCGATCGGGGTCAGCTTCCAGGTCTGGAAGGCGCGATGGGCGGCGTCGATGGCAGCGTTGACTTCATCGGCGGTAGCGAACGGGACTTTGGCCAGCACCTCTTGGGTGGCCGGGTTGACGATGTCTTGCCAGTGGGTGGTCTTTGACTCGACCCATTCACCATTGATCAGCAGCTTGACCTGTTGCACGGAAATATCGGCAGAAGCGTTCATGTGGTCTCCAATCTTATATTTATGCAGAGACAAGGCGCGTAACCGCCTTGGGAAATGAGGCGTTCGGACTGTTTTTGGAGTATAGATGTGCAAATCTCTAATAAGAACGCACATAAAAGCCGGACCAATATGCAAAAAAACATCACGTCGCTGGGCTCCCTGAACTGGGATGACCTGAAGTTTTTCCTCGAAGTGGCCCGCACCCGCAAGGCCAGCGTGGCCGCCAAGCGCCTGGCGGTGGACTACACCACGGTGTCGCGGCGCATCAGTTCATTGGAAGTGTCCCTCGGTACGCTGCTGTTCGAAAAATCCCGGACCAACGGCTTCGTCCTCACCACCGAAGGCCAGCGCTTGCTGGGCTACGCCGAGTCCATCGAAAGCACCCTGCACATGGCCTGCGAGCAAGTCTCCGGCTCTGGCGTGGCGCTGTCGGGCCATGTGCGCATGGGCTGCACCGAAGGGTTCGGCAGCTTTTTCGTCACCCCGCAATTGAGCCACTTCGTCGACACCTACCCGGCCATCTCAGTGGACATCCTGCCCCTGCCCCACTTCATCAGCCTGTCCAAGCGCGAAGCCGATATCGTCATCGCCCTGGAACGCCCGGAGCATGGCCCGTATGTGTGCTGCAAACTGTGCGACTACAAATTGCAGCTGTACGCGACCCAGGAATACCTCGACCAACACCCGCCGATCCGCAAACCGGCGGATTTGGCCGAGCATCCGTTTATCAGCTATGTGGATGATTTGGCCTTCAGCTCGGAGTTGCTGTACCTGGCGAATGTGGTGCCCGGCGCCAGCGCCAGCTTGCGCAGTACCAGCGTGATCGCGCAGTACGTGGCGGCGCAGCAAGGGCGGTCGATGGCGATATTGCCGTGTTTTTTGGCAGCGCAGGATCCACGGTTGTTGCCGGTGCTGGGGGAGCAGATATCCATCACTCGCCAGTTCTGGATGTATTGCCGGGAGGATCTGAGGAAGTTGAAGCGGATTACGTTGTTGTGGGACTACATCAGGGAGGTGACGGAGCAGAATCAGGGGTTGTTGATGGGGGAGACCAGGGAGATCAGGTTCGCGGATTAAAGGGCCATCAACGATGATTCGCTTTAATTTGCAGGAGGTTTCCTAGAGAATCTCCGGCCTATTGTGCCTTAGGGTTCGAGTCATTAGCCTCCGTACTTCGCTGACATCAGCGAACGGGTTTAGCGACCCGAACCCGGACACAGCCTCCAACGGCAAGCGCTTCATGCTCGTCGTTGTCGTGTTATGGCGGCTGTGCGTGGGAGACCTTCGGGTCTGCCGGGTCCTGGGTCCGGTTCGCTAACCTGCGTACAGCTGCCACCCTTTCATGTTTAGCGACATGAGTGGGTGGCTCCCTAAACTCCCAGGTATAGATCATGACTAAAATCGTCCCCGATCCACCGCTTTCCTCCATCACCACCCTCGGCGTCGTCACCTTCGGGGACTACGGCGAAAACGAAAAACCCCTGTTCCGCGTCAACGCCGGCATGCCCATTGAGGAAGCGTTAGAGCACGCCTCCACCCTGCTTTTCTACTCCAAGAAACTCGCGATGGAAGCCGCCATGGATGTACGCGGCGAGCAATACGCGTGGGCCGCGCATTACCTGTGTGAGATGGGCAAAGCCGTGGTCGATGACCTGACGCAAGCGATGACACCGGGCCGTTAAGCGAACACCGTTCGAATGCGGGAGGAGCCCTGCTCCTCCCAACATTTAAACGGAGGTAGTCCCGGCTATTTGTGGATACCGAGCCCGAACTTCGCGCAGGAACTCACCCGCACGGGTCTTGAGCCATTCAATCAGACGCGCAATATCCGGCTCTGACTGCCGCCCATTTCGACAAATGATGTAGTAGGCCGCTGGGGACATCATCACGGGGCTTTTCAACGCAACCAATGCACCGCTTTCCAATTGGTCATACACCAACGCAGTCCTGCCCAGCGCAATCCCTGTGCCCTTTACCGCCAGACTGATCGCCAAGCTCGAATCCGGAAAGCGCGGCCCATGATGATAAGGCGGCGTGGGCAGGCCCTGAAACGCAAACCAGCTTTCCCACCCCGGACACACCTGATCGTCGACCCTATGAATCAGCGGGTATTGGGCGACATCCTCCGGCGCAATATCCCCCTTCGGCCTTAGAAATTCCGGCGAGCAAACGGGGAACACCGCGTCACGCATCAGCAGTTCAACATGATGATCCGGGTAATCGCCATACCCCATCACCACCGCGACATCGTATTGATGCGCTTCCAGACTGGTGCGGTTGATGTCAGCACTGGTCAACACCAGATCAAGGTTGAATGAGGCCTCAGTGTGAGAGCCGTGCATCCTGGGGATCAGCCATGTCGAGCAGAGCGAGGACGTGCATGAGAGGTACAGCGGTCGGGACTTTGCGGGGTTGAGTGAATGCAAGACCCCATCCAGCGCCTTGAAAAATCCGTCGGTGACCGGCAACAAAGCCTGCCCTGCTGACGTCAGCTTGACGCCGCGCGAATGCCGCTCAAACAACTGCACGCCCCACCATTCCTCCAGGCCTGCAATTTGATGGCTGATGGCGCTGGCGGTGAGGTTAAGCTGCGACGCCGCACGCGCAAAGCTACCGGTTTGCGCAGCGCTGACGAACGCTTGAAGCATCGGAGTGGGAGGCGGACGCTGGGCCATCAGGTGCTCACTTTGATCAAGATGATCCCGCAAACAATGACGAATGCCGACAGCATCCGTCGCCAACCGAACCGTTCGTGAAAGAACAGCGCGGCAATAATGGCGCCGATAATAACACTGGTTTCCCGCAGCGCTGAGACCTTGGCCACCGCGTCCAGCGACAACGCAAACAACACCAATCCGTAAGACGCCAGGTAAAAAACACCGCCTAACAGACCAACTCGCCAATGCCCACGTATCGCACGCATCAAGGTCAAACGCTCCCTGGAAAACGCCAGCACCGGGATCGGAATGCTCTGGAATACCGTCAGGTAGATGATGTATTGCAGCACCGTTTCACTGGCTCTCACGCCTTTGGCGTCCACCACCGTGTAAGCCGCGATAAACGCCCCGGCACACACCGCCATCAGGATCGGCTTGAGCATCTGCACCGTCATCCTGCGCACAAAGGTCAGGCTGATAATGCCTACACAAATCAACACCACACCCGCCAGCGCCTCGCGTGACAACTGCTCATGCAACAGAAAGTAGGAAAACAACGCGACCAGTACCGGCGGTATCCCACGCATCACCGGGTACACCTGCCCGAAATCTCCCGTTTCGTAGGCTTTGATCAGAAATAGCCGATACACCGTATTGAGTCCCACGGAGACGAGGATGTAGCCCCACACCTCCAGGCTCGGCACGCTGACAAACGGCAACGCCAACAGGCATATCACCAGGGCGGTGCCATCCACCATGGCCAAGGTCATGAAGCGACTGCTGCCGGCGCGGACGACAGCGTTCCAGGTGGCGTGCATGAAGGCAGAGATCAAGACCAGCGTGATCGCGATATCGGAGTTGTCCATGGGGCTCGGCTTGTGGCGGGTATCGGAGGATTTGAGTGATGAGCTTTTGGGGCGACTCAGAGCGGCCATTTAACTAAACCGACTTTGTCCGAAAAAGCGAAACCTCGTCAGCCTAGCCATCAACATTCGTCATGGCAGAGCATTCCTAAGGAGTCATTACTTAGCAAACGCTGTTTCATGCACACCGCAAACCAACTGTGGGAGCTGGCATGCCGGCGATGGCTGTGTGTCAGTCAGTACATCCGGTACTGAGACACCGCTATCGCCGGCAAGCCAGCTCCCACAGTTGATTAGGTTTCACATTGAGATTGGCGGGACGGGTTCAGTCCGCAATCACCACAATCGACACCCGCCGATTCTCCGTGCGCCCCGCCACCGTGGTGTTCGGCGCCACCGGCTCGCTGCTGCCCAGCCCGCGCAGTTGGATGTTTTCTTCCTTCATGCCGACACCGGTCAACACCGCCGCCACGCTTTTTGCGCGGCGCAGGGACAGTTGCTGGTTGTAGGTTTCCTTGCCCGACGCATCGGTGTGGCCGTCGACGCGCACGCGTTCGATGCCGACGCCCAGCAGGGCCTTGCCGATGCGCTGGACGATGTCGGTGCTGGGTTGGTTGAGGGTCTCGACATCGCTGCCGAACAGCACTTTGCCGGACAGGCCGAATGCCCAGCCTTCGTCCGTCAGTTCGAAGCCTTGCTGCTTGAGGACCGCCACTTGCGCCGGGGTCAGGCCTTTGGGGGGCGGCGTCTGGCAGCCGCCGAGGGCGAGCAGTGCTACCAGCAGGGTGATAAACATGAAGCGTGCGGTCGTGAACAAGGGGTCAACTCCTGTGTTGAACGTTGACGACGGGGTTATCCGACTCCGCCGTTTGCTGGCCGCCCGAGGATAAACGCTTGGCCTGGTACATCGCCGCGTCGGCGGCGTTGAGCAAGGTGCCAGGGGTGGCGCCATGATCGGGGTAGATCGCAATGCCGATACTGAGGGAGGTCAATACCTGGGTGTTACCGGGCACGGGGATGGGCAGGTCCATGCTGGCGATGATCTTTTCGGCAATACGCTCGGCGTCTTGCGCCTTGTGCAGCGGCGCCAGCAGGATGGCGAACTCATCGCCGCCCAGGCGCGCCACCAGGTCGTCTTCACGCAATTGCGCACGCACGCGCTCGGCGACGGCGACGAGGACGGCGTCGCCGGCGGCGTGGCCAAAGCTGTCGTTGATCTCTTTGAAGCGGTCGCTGTCGAGGTACAGCACCGCCACCTGTTCCTTAGCCTTGGCCGCACTGCGCAGGGCGCGGATCAAACGGCCTTCGAAGAACGCACGATTGGGCAGGCCGGTGAGGCTGTCGTGGTTGGCCTGGTGGGCGAGGGATTCGTTCTCGCTTTGCAGGTGGCTCTGCCAGGCTTCCATTTCGCCGAGCAAGGCGTTGAAGTCACTGCCGAGGCTGTCGAGTTCGGCGATTTGCGCCGGTGGCACGCGGCGGTCGAAATCGCGCTCGCTACGGGCGGCATGGGCCACGGCGGCGAGGCTTTGCAATGGGCCGGTGATGCCGCGCAACAAACGCCGCGCCAGGTGCAGGGCAACCCATGCGCTGAGGGCGGTACAGATGAGGATCCCGGCCAGGCCGCTGAGCAGGAAGCGCAGCAGGCTACCGCCGTGGCCGGTGAGATGAATGCTGCCGATGGCTTTGCCTTGATGCAGGATCGGCTGGCTGATGGGTTGTTCGAGCAGGGTGTGCGCCAACTCCAACTCGACCCGTGAGAGCATGCCGGTTTCCGGGCGTATCCACTTCGCCAGCAGCTTGCCATTGGCATCGAAGACTTCGGCCTCAGCCACTTCTTCGGTGGAGGCGATCAGGCTGAGGGCTTCAGTGGCCGCCGCGCTGTCGTTGAACACCACCGCCGCTTCCACGGTGTAGTTGATGGAGCGAGCGATCAGGTGCAGGTTGTGCTCGGCATAGACCCGCAGTGCCAGTACGCCAAGCAGGGTCAGTGAGACACTTGCCAGCGTCACCGCCACCAGCGCCAGGATCATGTGCCCGCGACCAATGACGGAACGCAAGGTCGGCCGCGCTTTGACGGCTGTCATGACGCAGGCGCTCGGCGGCGGGACAACTGCAACACGCTCGGGTGAATGCGCACGCCGCTGCGGGCGACGGAGTCGAGGTTGACCTCGAACGAGACCTGCTCATCGCTCACCCGCAGGCAGAACAGACTGCCCACGGTGCATTGGTCGCCGCCTTCGCTGATGCTCAGCACAGGATGGCCGATTAACGAGGTGAACAACTGGCTACGCTCATCGGCGCTGAGTTTGCCGATGTACACCGCGTCGCACGCATTGACGATATCGGGATGGCTGGCCAGCAGGCGCTGCACCACCACTGGGCGACCGGTGGCCTGGGTGGTGCCCTTGATCAGGTCGTCGGTGTATTGGGTCGGGCCGACGATGCACAGGCGCAATTGCGCAGGTTCTACCGGCCAGCGCGCATAACTGAGGATACCGAGTACCACTTGCGTCACTGCCTGGGCACGCTGGGCGGCAAGGCCCGCAGGGTCGGGCGCCTGGGCGAAGGTGTATGGCGCGAACACGCACAGGACCGCCACCAGCAGCAGGCGTCTCCAGCTCAAACTGCGCTCTGTGGGCGAGACAGCCACGTTCATGCAGCGATTCTCTCAGGTGTTTTCTAGATGATGCCGCAACGATAGCACAGCGGCGGAAAACCCCGCGAAGAGTAGGTCTTCGCAGGGGGCGCTATTTTTCCAGAAAAATCAGGCGACTGAACCAGAAATCTGACATGACCTAGCAGTCAGTTATTTTCGGATTCGTGACCCAACTCCAGCATCAACCCACTCAAACGCTTGACCTTGCGCCTGACGGCTTCTTCAAACACGCCGCCTCGGGGCTCGATCAGGCTGAACCAGCGCTTGGCCCGGGTAATGCCGGTGTAGATCAATTCTTTAGTGAGCACCGGGTTCAGCGCATCCGGCAGGATCAGTGCGGTATGGGTGAATTCCGAGCCCTGGGATTTGTGTACGGTCATGGCGTACACGGTTTCCACATCGTTCAGACGGCTGGGCAGCACAAATCGCACACCGCCCTGGCCGTCGTTGCGTGGGAAGGCCACGCGCAGCACCTGGGGCCCGCCGTCGCTTTCGGGCAGTTTGAGCGCGATGCCGATGTCGCCGTTCATCAGGCCCAGGCCGTAATCGTTGCGGGTCATCAGCACCGGGCGGCCTTCGTACCATTGCTCGTCGCCTTCGATCAGCCGCACCTTGCGCAGGGCGGCGGTGATGCGCAGGTTCAGGCCTTCCACGCCCCAGGGGCCTTTGCGTACCGCGCAGAGCAGTTGGAACGCGTCGAAGGCTTGCAGCAGTTGTTGCGCCCAGTGGGTCCAGGCCTCACTTTCACGCGGCGTATCCGGCGACGGGCGAGCGCTCTGCAACAGGTTGAGGTAATAGCGATAGCCCTCGGCACCGTCGCCCTGCCCGTCCAGCACCAGGAGTTCGAGGGCGTGATCGTGTTCGCCCTTGAGGCTGACGCAGAACAGGTCAGCGTGACTGCGCGCGGCTAGTAGTTTGCGGGCTTCTTCAGCGTTTTGCTGGTTGACCCAGCGCGCCAGTTGGCCGATGCCGCTGCCTTCGCCGAAACGTCGCGAGTAACGCAGCATCACCACCTGCTGGGCCAAGGGGTGGCTTGCGTCGAGGTCTTCCTGCAGGCCGCTGGCGCTGAGGTCTTCACCGCTGACGGCTTGCAGCCATTGACGGGTCTCGGCGCTGTAGAAACCGGCTTCGGCGTCGCGGCACAAGTCACCGAGGACAGCGCCCGCCTCTACCGACGCCAGTTGGTCCTTGTCACCCAGCAACACCAGGCGTGCATGGGGCGGCAAGGCGTCGAGCAGGTTGGCCATCATTTCCAGGTCGATCATCGAGGCTTCGTCCACCACCAGCACATCCAGGGGCAATGGGTTACCGATGTGATGACGAAAATGCCGTGTGCCTGGGCGACTGCCCAGCAAGCGGTGGACGGTGGTGACCTGGGTCGGGATTTTTTCCTTCACGCTGTCCGGCACTTTCAGCGACAGCACTTGTTGGCTGATGGACTCGGTGAGGCGTGCGGCGGCCTTACCGGTGGGGGCGGCCAGGCGAATGCGCAATGGGCTGCCGGATTCCACAGCCGGCGCCTGCAACAGTGCGAGCAAGCGCACCACGGTGGTGGTTTTGCCAGTGCCAGGGCCGCCGGTGACGATGCTGAATGCGCCGCGAGTGGCCAGGGCGCAGGCGAGCTTTTGCCAGTCGATCACGCCGTCAGGCGGCGGTTGATCGAACAGGCTGTTGAGGCGCTGCGGCAAATCGACGGCCACGTTTTCCTGGGTGGCAAGACGCAGGCGCAAGGCGCTGTCGATGCGCCGTTCGTAAGTCCAGTAGCGGCGCAGGTACAGACGCTTGCCGGACAGTACCAAAGGACGACTCTGCGCGGATTCGCTGCCATCGACCGCCAGCGCGACCAGATGACTGGCGGCCAGTGCGTGGCACCAGTGGGCGCCGTCCAGGCCTTCCAATAACTGCGACGGCAACAACATGGCGCCGGTTTGCAGATCGCCCTCTGGCGGCAAGGACAGGGCAAAATCCGGCGCCTTGAGGGTTTCGAACAAGTCGAGGCAGACGTGACCATGGCCCAATTGGTGGCTGGTCAGCGCGGCGGCCAGCAGCACCAGCGGGTCGGCCTGAGGGTCAAGCTCGTGCAGGAAACCAACGAAGGCTTTGTCCAAGGCACGCAACCAGCCACGATCGACCCAGCGCTCCAGCAGTTGCACCAGGTCAGCGGCGCGGCTGAGGGGCGTCAGCGCCTCCAGCGGTAACGGCGACAGGCTCATAACAACACTCCTTGTTCCCAGGCGGGCTCAACCTTGGGCGGGATGGGCTTGCCCTGGAACAGCAGGTCCAGGCCTTCGATCAGCTCCCGCGGCGGACGGGTGAAATACGCGCCCTGGCTCGCGGACTGCGTGCCACGCAGGAAAATGTACAGCGCGCCGCCGACATGCCGGTCGTAGTCGTAGTCCGGCAGACGCGCCTTGAGTTGCCGGTGCAGGGCCAGTAGGTAAAGTACGTATTGAAGGTCGTACCGATGATCAAGGATCGACTGTTCCATGGCATCCAAGGTGTAGGCCGAATCGTCGGGGCCCAGCCAGTTGGATTTGTAGTCGGCCACGTAATAGCGACCATCGTGTTCGAAGGTCAAATCGATGAAGCCCTTGAACATGCCGTTGAGCAGTACAGGTTCGGCGGCAACGCGGGAAGCGCCGTTGTGGGTGAATTGGCACACCAGTTTGTCGACGGCGAGGACATCAACCTTATGGCTGGCAAACCAGAACTCCATCTCGATCTGGTACTGCTGCAAACCACTGAGGGAGACGTGACCGTTATCCACAGGCAGTGGCGTTTGCAGCAGGTGGCCGAGCCAACTGCTGAGGGTGATGATCCAGCCTTCCCAGTTGCGCCGGTTGCAGCGGGCGCCCACGGCCTTTTCGATGGCTTCGGGCGTAACGTTGAAGCCGTCCTCCCCTGCCCATTCCAATAGGCCGTGGAGGAAGGTCCCCGGGTTAGGACCGCGTGGGAAACGGTGAATATCGCCGCCGGACGCCGCCACTTCGCGGGGTGCATCGGGGTCGAGCCGTTCGTCATCGAACAACTTCTGGGCCTGTGGACTTTCCGGTGCTTCGAGCGGGGCGGCGCTCATGCTGTCGCCAATGCGCAAGGCGCTGTAGGAAGCGATCCACCAGTTTTCCGCAGCCTTGCGCTTGGGCAGGAGCGGCGCTCGTAGCGTGGCTTCGTTGCGCGGTGGGTGGAAAAGGATGTCTTGCGCTTCGGGCACCTGGGCGTAGTTGATGGCGGTGCAACCTTCTTGAAGGTCCAGGAGCCAGCGTGCCAAGCCGGCGGACTCGCCCAACGAGGCGCCTGCACCGAGCAAGTAGCCCAGTGCAGAGAGATGCAACACCGAACTGCTGCTGTTGCCACGCTTGAGATCGGCGATTCCGAGCCAGCACGCATGCTTGGCACGGGTCAGGGCGACGTAGAACAGGCGCAGGTCTTCGGCCAGGCGCTCGTTGTCGGCCTTTGCGACCAGTTCAGGCGTAGGGCGCAGGCTGACTTGGGATTTGCCGTTTTCATCGTGGTAGTGCAGCGGTAAGCGGCTACCATCCACCGGCTTGGCTGAACAAATGAACGGCAGGAAAACCAAGTCGTATTCCAGGCCTTTGGATTTGTGGATGGTCACGACCTTGACCAGTTGCTCGTCACTTTCCAGGCGCAGGATTTGTTCTTCACCCGCCTGACCAGAAAGTGCCAGGTGTTCGGCCAGATGGCGGATCAGTGCCTGTTCGCCGTCCAGTTCAGAGGCAGCCTGTTGCAGCAATTCGCTGAGATGCAGCAGGTTGGTCAGCACACGTTCGCCGTCACTGCGCGCGATCAGGGTTTGCGGCAGTTTGAAGTCGTGTAGCAGACGACGCAGCATCGGCAGCACGCCTTGGGTACGCCAGATCGCACGGTAGCCACGGAACTGCATGACGCGGCTTTCCCACGCCAGTTCATCCTGGTTCAGACGCTCCAGTTCCGGCAGTGATAGGTTCAGGGTGACGCAGGCCAGTGCGGCGCGCAGCGGGCGCTCGACATCCGGTTCGGCGCAAGCCTTGAGCCAGGCCAGCAGGTCGTGGGCTTCCTGGGCGGCGAAGACCGAGTCCTTGTCGGACAGATAGACGCTGCGCACGCCACGGCCGGCCAACTCGGCGCGCACGGCCTGGGCCTCTTTGCCGTCGCGCACGAGGATGGCGATGTCTGACGGGCGCACGCCGTTGAAGCTGCCGTCCGGTTGCAGGAAACCTGCGCTGCCTTGCTGCCCGCCGTTGAGCAATTCAACGATGTGCGTGGCACAGGCCGCCGCAAGCTGCTGACGATACAGCACGTTGGAAACCGGCTGGTCAGTAGGCAAGTGCCAGAGGTTCATGGCTGGCAGCGTTTGGCCATTTACCTGCAATTGTTCTTTACGTCCCTGGGACAGTACCGAGTGGAACGGCACCGGGTTTTCACCATTGGGCTCGCGGAACAGGAACGCGCCGCGACCGGTTTCCGCACGCTGGAACACGTGGTTCACCGCGTCGACCATCGCGTGGCTGGAGCGGAAGTTGGTGCCCAAGGTGTGGTGACGACCGGTGGTGGACTGACGGGCGCGCAGGTAAGTGTAGATATCGGCGCCGCGGAAGGCGTAGATCGCTTGCTTGGGGTCGCCGATCAGGAACAGGCCACTGTCGAGGTGGTTTTCTTCGATGCGGTAAATGCTGTCGAAGATGGCGTATTGCACCGGGTCGGTATCCTGGAACTCGTCGATCAGGGCTACCGGGAATTGCTCGCGGATCACACTGGCCAGGCGTTCACCGCCGTCGGCTTGCAGCGCAGCGTTGAGCCGGATGAGCATGTCGTCGAAACCCATTTCGGCGCGACGGCGTTTTTCTTCTTCAAAGCGTTTGCCGACCCAGCCGGCCGCGTGTTGCAACACGGCGGCGTCGGGGGTTGGTAGCGCATCAAGGGCCGCCTTGAGGCCAGCCATGGCGTCGATGCCAGGATGCTGCGGCGGCTCGCCCTTCCAGGCTTCGGCCATGCCGTCGGGGGTCAAGCGGGTGAAGCCGGTGCCGATGTCGAGTTGCTCGAGGGTTTCGTCAGCGGCCCAGGCGCTGATCTTTTCGAACCAGGGTTCGAAGTAACGCGCTTGCATCTTGCGACCGTCGACAGCTTTGGCGGCTACGGCTTGCAGGCAGATGTCGCGCAGCTCGGCGGCCCATTGTTGCCAGGGCGCCTTGATGGCGGTCAGCGCTTCGCGGCGTTCTTGCAGGCAGGCCGTGATCAGCTCTGCGGGCTCGCGGGTTTCATCCGTCGGCCGTTCGCTGCCGAACAACGCGCGCACTCGCGGCATCAACGCGGCGGGGCCACCCCAGTTGCTGCGCACCCAATTGAGTGCGTCGTCGTGCATCGGGTAGCAGAATAGTCGCCAGTAATCGCGCAACACTTCGCCGAGCAAGTCGCTGTGATCGGTTTCCAGGGTCTGGGTGAACAGGCTGCCGCTGTCGAAGGCGTGCTCGCGCAGCATGCGCTGACACCAACTGTGGATGGTCGAGACGGCGGCTTCGTCCATCCATTGGGCGGCGATGTCCAGGCGATTGGCGCAGGCGGGCCATTGTTCGAGCGGGTATTCGTCGCGTAGATCAGCGATCAGGGCGTCGGGCTGTTCAATTTCTTCGCGGAAGAAGCGTGCTGCTTCAGCCAGGCGGATGCGGATGCGTTCGCGCAGTTCTTTGGTGGCGGCATCGGTGAAGGTCACCACCAGGATTTGCGGCGGCAGAAGCTCGCGACCAAAGCCTGATTCATCGCCACCGTGGCCGAGAACCAGGCGCAGGTAGAGGGCAGAGATGGTGAAGGTCTTGCCGGTGCCGGCACTGGCTTCAATCAGCTGGCTGCCTTTGAGCGGGAAGGCCAGGGCCAAGGGTTTTCTGGTCATGCGCCGGCCTCCTCGCCTGTGAGTGATCGCCACGGGGCGTTGAGCAGCGGGCGATACAGGGTTTCGCACCAACCTTCGAACTCTTCGCTGGCGATGAGCGTGGCGTAGTCGGGGAATTGCCGGGTGAGCGCCGGGGTTTCGCGGCGTTCGCCATCGGTAGTCAGGCCATCGCCTTCGTAAGCTTTGCTGGCGGCCGCCTGGGCCTTGGCAGGATCGGTTTGGCTAAGCCAAGCGAAAGCAGTTTTTACGGCGACGGGCAGCGGTTGGCTCATCCCGGTATGCCAGGCCAGCAATAGGTTACCGAGTAGTTCCTGAGCATTGGCTTTATCCAGCGGCGGCAGCAACAGAGTGTCATCGCTGGCCACCAAGCCAGTGCTCAGCGGCAGGCCGCAGGCGCAGGCAACCACGTGATTGACCCAGGGACGAATCAGGCGATGCCACTTGCGGGTCTTGATCGAGCCGATGCTGTTGGGGATGGTGGTAACGCTGAGCAACCCGCTATCACTGCGTCGATGCAGACCACTGATCCAGCCTTCCAGCTGCACGCCATTATGCTCAAAACTGACTGGTTCGGCACCGGTGTGTGGAGTGGGCCAGAGCGCGAGCAGTTGCTGATAGCGTCGCAACAGATCAGGTAACGGCTCGATCAGCTCGTTGCGCAGGCATTCGCCGAAACCCACCATCGGCAACAGGCCACTGCCCTGTAGGCGCAGGGCCTGGGCGTTCAGGGCTTGGTCGAGATGATCGGGTTGGGTGAGTGCGGCGCTCAGTAGGCTGTCGCTCAGACTGTAGCGTTGCAGGGCATCGAGGACGAAGGGTTCTTCGTCAGCCAGTGGCACTTCGGCGGCTTCGAAGAATACTTTCAGGCGTTGGCTGAAGAAGTGTTTGACCGGATTGCGCAGGAAGTCTTGAAGCTGACCGAGGCTCAGGGGTTCGTCCTGTTGATGCGAGCTGAGTTCCTCTTCTTTTTGCATGGCATCCGGCGTTTCGTGCAGTAATTGCCACTCACGGGCGTAGCTGAACAGCGCGTCGCCCTCATGGAAGTAGCGGGCGCTGAACGGTTGCAGTGGGTGCTCTTGCGTCATGGCTTCGATAAGCGATGCGTCGCTGTTGGCGTGGTGCCAGCCGCTGGCGAGATGGTCGCGTAGTTGGCCTATCAATACCGAGGCCGGGCGGTCGCTGTTGTCGCGGATGCTACGACCTACCCAACTGATGTACAGCTGGTCGCGGGCTGAAAGCAGCGCTTCGAGCAGCAGGTAGCGGTCGTCTTCGCGGCGCGAACGGTCGCCGGGGCGGTAGTCGCTGCCCATCAAGTCGAAGTCCAGTGGGGGTTGCGCGCGCGGGTAATCGCCATCGTTCATGCCGAGTAGGCAAACGAGCCTGAATGGGATCGCTCGCATAGGCATCAAAGTACAGAAATTGACAGCTCCCGCGAGGAAACGTTGGGACAGGCGACCTTGGTCCAGACCCGCGAGCCAGGCTTCGCGGACTACGGTGAGAGGTAACTCGTCCTGCAGGCCTACAGACTCGCAGGTTTCCAGCCAGGTTTCCCTGAGTTGTTCGAGTTGGCCCAGCAGGTAGTCATCGTGTTCGCTGCTGGGCAGGAAGAACAGTTGCATCAGGCGTTGCAGACGATCGCCCCACTCCGTCGGTGAAGCCGGTAGCGACAATGCTTGATGCGCGTCGTTAAGTGCGTCGAGCAAAGCGACCAGAGGACCAATGAGCGCTGCGTCGAGGCCACCGATTTCATCGTAGGGCTCGATACCCTCACACGCGGCGCCGGTGCCTACCGCGTAACCGAGCAACATGCGCCGCAGGCCGAAACGCCAGCTGTTTTGTTCCAGCTCTTTTGGCAAGCCTAGGCCAGCACGTTGTTCGGCGTTGAGCCCCCAACGGATGCCGGCGCCTTCGATCCAGCGATGCAGCGTTGGCAGATCGCGTTCCTTGATGTCGAAGCGCTCGCGCAGGGCCGGCACGTCGAGCAGGTCGAGGATCTCGCTGACGGGGAAGCGGCTGTCGGGCAGTTTCAGCAGGTGTTCGACGGCGATAAGCAGCGGGTCGCGGCCGCGTTGGCCCTGGTCGGTCAGGGTGAACGGGATGAAGCGTGGATCATTGCGTTCGAGTTGGCCGAACACGGCGCGAATGTGCGGCGCATAGCTGTCGACATCAGGGACCATGACGATGATGTCCCGGGGGCGCAACGTAGGGTCGGCGCTGAAGCGTTGGAGCAATTGGTCGTGGAGAATTTCCACTTCACGCTGGGCGCTGTGGGCGATGTGGAAGCGGATTGAGGTATCACGCTCCAGATCGACAGCAGGCCATAGGTCGCGGGTTTCATTGAGTGGACGCAGTTCCAGGATGTCGTCCTGGAGCTGGTTGAGCAGTGTGGTGGGCTCGCTGTCACTGAACAGGTCGATGCGACCATCGCGGAATGCAGCGCGATAGCTGTTGGGGTCGTCGTAGCTGTCCAGCAGGCTGATGTAGTCACGGCCTTGCTTGCCCCAGGCGGCCAGTAGCGGGTGGGCGTGCTGGTGCAGGGTTTGTGGGTCGATGGTGACCGGCATGCCAGCTTTACGCGCTTGGCGTTTGTATTCGTTACGCAGCAGGTCTTTGTCGGCGACGATGTCGGACCAATGGTGGCGGCAAGGGTTATGCACGCAGAGCAGGACTTGGCTGAATCGCGCGAGGCCGGCGAGGGCTTCCAGTGCCTGGGCGGGCAACGAGGAAATGCCGAAAACGATGACTCGGGATGGCAGGCCCGCGGGCGCTGTTTCCAGTGTATTGATGCGCTCGATAAAACGCTGGTGAACGCCGGCGCGGCTTTCGGCCATGCCTTCTTCACCGACATCCAGCAGCAGTGCGCGCCATAGTTCGGCTTGCCAGCAATTGGCTGGGTTGAGCGGTTTTGACTCGCCTCGACCGTTGCGCAGTTGGTGGCGGCCGGCAGCCCAGTCTTCGAGCCAATCAGCGCGGTAGACCTGATATTGGTCGAACAGGTCAGCCAGGCGCTCGGCGAGTTGGTAGCGTTTACGCAGATCGGTGTCGTGGGTGAGAAAGCGCTGCAGCGGCTCGAAGTGCGGTTGATCGATAAGCTCCGGCAGCAGGCGCATGAGGCGCCAGGTCAGCGGTGCTTTATCGAGCAGGGACTTGGACGGAATTTCATCTTTGCCCAAGACCATGCGGTAGAGCTGCCACATAAAGCTGCCGGGCAGTTGAACATCGATTGCTGCGGCGATGCCGCAACCGCCCATGTCGTCGTCTTCCGGATCTTCAGCCAGGGCCAGCTTGAGCCACTGGGCGATGCCGTTGCTTTGAACCAGGGCGATCTCGTTTTCCAAGGGCGCCAAGGGATAGCGGCGCATCCAACTGACCACTAGGCTGCGCAGTTCGTCCAGGCGGTTGCCGTGAACTACCATGAATCCAGGGCTGAGGGACGTCGCATCCGGCATAACGGCTTCCTTGGGAAAAGCAAAAATCGAGGGTGCGACTTTAGCACTGTGGGCAGTTGTTGGAGGAATTGGGATGTTAGCTGTCTTTTCGACCGCCCAAAACAAAACCCCATCTGCTTTCGCAAATGGGGTTTTGGAATTTAATCTTG